>JAFPDB010000252.1 GCA_017390085.1 Bacteroidales bacterium
CCGCCAAACTTGTGGTGCATCCATAGGATGCCACGAGTCATGTGCCCAAATGTTGCCTGTCAACCCATTGCGCGGTCTTACCCCTACGTTCTACCTCGTCTTCCGCGTCGCCTGTCTGCAATGTCCGCAAGCGTCAATCCGCGCGCTTCTCCTTTTTGTCGTCGATATGTCAAATTCCAAAATCGTCAGTCGTCACGAGCAGTCCTTGTCGTCAGGATGTTAGCTCAACCACGTCTTCCGCGTCGCCTGTCTGCAATGTCCGCAAGCGTCAATCCGCGCGCTTCTCCTTTTTGTCGTAAATATCGTAATAGTCCACAATAGTCAGTCGTCACGAGCAGTCCTTGTCGTCAGGATGTTAGCTATAGTGCGTCAAAAATCCGCAACCCATTCATGGTCGTCGTATCCAAAAATCTATAATGCTGTCCCAAGACCATGCACCAAATAAAGTTGTCCCCCAAAAGTCCTATACCTGCCCTAATTTGGAGAAATTTACATAACTTTACCGCTCGAACAGCAATTTTCAAGCGGTCCTAACACTCCTTTTCACTTAACTCCTTGCCGCTCAATAAACTGTCAAAACTCGCAACCCTCGTGTCATCCGACTTTAGGCACATATTAGCGCTAAGCCACATTAACGGTGTCGGTCCTTCCGTCATTCGGCAGCTCCTGAACATATTCGGGACCCCCGAACGAGCCCTCTACGCCCGACCCGACGACCTCGTCGATGCCACTCCTTCCCTCCGCGGTGTCGCCAAGTCCATCAACGACTCACGAGACCAAGCTCTCTCCTTCGCCGATCAGCAGATTGACCTCGCGCAACGATACGGAGTCCGTACCCTCGCATTTACCGATCAGGACTTCCCCCGACGACTCGCCGCCTGCCCCGACGCACCGCTCACCCTCTTCATCAAAGGCAACGCCAACCTCGAGACCGCCAAAATTCTCAGCGTCGTCGGCACCCGCAACCCCTCCGACGAAGGGCGCCTCCTCACCGAGAAAATCGTCACCGACATCGCGCGCCGACACCCAGACATTGTCATAGTCTCCGGACTCGCTTTCGGCATCGACGTCACTGCACATCGCACCGCCCTCCGTGCCGACCGCCCCACCGTCGCCGTCGTCGCCCACGGCCTCGACACTCTCTACCCCGCGCAACACCGCGATGTAGCATCCGCCATGCTCCGGCAGGGAGGAGCCCTCATATCCGAATTCCCCTTCGGCGCTAAGCCCGATACCTATAATTTCGTCTCACGCAACCGAATCATTGCCGGTCTCGCCGATGCCACCCTCGTCGTCGAGTCCCGACTCAAAGGCGGTAGCCTGATCACTACCCGCTGCGCCTTCGACTACGACCGTCAGGTCCTCGCCGTCCCGGGCTTCCCCGGACGTGAGATAAGCGCCGGATGCAACGACCTCATACGTCGCAACGTCGCCTCACTCGTCGAGTCCGCCGACGATGTCGACGCCGCCCTCTCTTGGGATGTCCCTGCGTCCGTTCGCCGAGCCCAAGATGCCCTCTTAGCAACGCCCTCACTCTTTTCACAGCCCCAAGGCCCCGACCAGCAAGCCATCGTCGACGCCCTCAAGGCTGAAGACGGTCTCTCGGCAGGGCTCATCTGCCAACGGACAAAAATTGACATCGCCACAGTCAACGTCGAGCTCCTCAACCTCGAGTTCGCTGGCCTCATCAAGTCCATGCCCGGCAACAACTACAGATTGATCGTCTAATACTCCCCACTTGTCTATCTAACCAAAGAAGCAAAATGATCAACTCTCTCGGTTCGCTCTTCTTCACATCCACCAACGAAGGAGTCCAACAATCAGGCTTCGCAGGACGACTCCTGCGTCCGCTTCATTTTGCGTCCCGACGAATGAAACAACGCCGCTCTTGCGACGTAAAAGATACGACGGCTGCCTTGCGTAGCCACCTCTCGCTAAGACACTATATGATAGTCAACGATATGAAGCTCTCTTTGAGTTCCCTCCGGCATGGCGTCTTCTCCGCCATGCTGGCTCTTTTCGTCTCCTCTTCTGCCGTAGCCAACCCCGTGCCGTCTGCCGCTCCCGCAGGCCTACCGCTCCATGAGGTCGCCCCTGCGCCGCTCCCACCAGCCGTCGATGGTTGGCAAGTGGAGATTAAATATACTGAAGGCAGCAAAGATCTCTATTTTCGTGTCTACAGGTACGGTGTCCTTCAGACACCCTCGAATACGACAAGCGAGATTAATGTTGAGCTCCCTAATGGTAGGGGAGCAAATAACAATGTAAGTGCGGGCACAGACTCCTACGCAGGTTGGTTACGCTTTAATGATGGAAATAATGTGAAGAGTGCAGGTTCTGATATCTTGGATGGAAAGAATCTCACCTTTGAGAATTTGAACAGACTCTTCCCCGCAATCCCCGCCTCCACAAAAATCACCACCTCCAAAGACGAGGTCATTCTCGACGAATGCCCGACTCTGGCTGAGCTCGGCAATATCTCCATCCTCGCCAACGGTTCCTACGGCTGTGCCGGCGACCAAGACACCCACATCCAGACCAACACCTCCCACGTCAACGTCACCTACACCGTCTACAAGGAGGATGCCTCTGGCAACTGGGTCTCCACAGGCTACGAGACTGTCGGTAACCCAGGCAATCAGGCGTTACGTTTCTTCATTAAGGATGAAGGCACCTATAGAATCAAAGCCACTTGCGGTTCCAAGGAGGCTTGGCTCAATGGCGAGTTCGAGGTCCGTGGCTACAATCCCAATACCTCAATCGGCACCAACAACTATTGCCGAAACGACATTGCCGGACGCATCCTCTATATCCAAAACTCCGAATACAACGTCAAGTACTCTCTTTACAAGGACGGAAAAATTTACAGCAACGACGCCAAGTACAACCCCATCGGCAAAGCAGACCTCGGCACCGACGAGATTCCTCTCGACAATCTTCCAGCCGGTGTCTACACCGTCATAGCCCAACGTGTCGGTTGTAGCCAGACTTCCCAAGTAAGCGGCAAACTCGTCATAACCAACGGTGCCACACGCAAGCTGACAGCCACCTCCATCTCCGGCACCGGTACCGGCTGCGCCGCCAACGCCTACAAGATTGGCATCGATTCCTACTCCGCCGGCGTCACATACACCCTCAACCGAACCGACAGCAAAGGCGTCGTCACGCCTCTCGAAACCTACGCTCCAGTCTCCGACGGCGTCGGTTATCAGTTCTCGACCATTGCCTCTGACCCCGGCATCTACACCATCACCACTTCCAACCCCACTTGCGAGACTGTCGATGGCCAGCAAATCGTCGACAACTCAACCGCACCCGATGTCAGCCTCACCTACACCAACACACAGTGCGACTACACCTTCACCATCACGGGTCCTACAAACCCCAACTACTACTACTACCTCTATGTAGACGATAAGACCAAGCCACGCGCCTCCGTCCAAGGCAACGGCGGCAACGTCTCTTTCCCCACTACACATAAGACACAATCCACAACCGAGGTCTTCCGGGCTTTCGCAAGACCCAAAGATGCCACCGATACCTCCTGCGATCAGGACGTGACGGGGGCTGTCACCGTACCCGGCGTACCCGCCGCTCCCTCTCCCTCCCAGTCCATCTTCTATTTCTGCGGAACCTCTGGCGGCAATGTTACTGTTAAGATAGGCGACAACGTCACCGCCCTCTGCTCACTCTACACCACAGGCGGGAAGCTCGTTCAGCAGCAGTCCATCAAGACCAACGCTACAGACATCACTTTCAATAATGTACCTGCGGGCTACTACTATGTAGTCGCCGAGAATAATTCGGGCTGTATCTCCGAGAAATCCTCTACCATCACTGTCGAAGGAAAGGAGTTCAATCCTACCCTCAATACCGCCATCCCCAAGACCTTCTGTATGGCGAAAGACGGCGACAC
>JAFPDB010000253.1 GCA_017390085.1 Bacteroidales bacterium
CAACGGCTTCGCCAAAGGCCTTGCCGTCGGGCAGTCGGTGAGCCAAAGCCACGTCATCGGCTACGTAGGCGCAACGGGCCTCGCCACAGGCCCCCACCTCGACTTCAGGATGCTCCGCGACGGCCGCCCTGTAGACCCCCTCACAGTCGAGATGCCGCCCGCGGAGCCAATCGACAACGATGCCATAATCGACTTCATGGACATGAGCGACAAACTAAAGGCGAGCCTCGACTCCCTGCTCAACAACTAACATTCACGCCCCAACACACAACATGGCAGAAAGCATAGAATCGCTTGGCGAGTTCGGCCTTATCGACCGCATAGCCAAACAGACCACCACACAGCAGCCCACCACCGTCCGCGGCATTGGCGACGACTGCGCTGTCATCGCGCAATCTGAGGGCAAGCAGAAAGTCGTCACGACCGACCTGCTCCTCGAAGGAATCCATTTCGACCTGACCTATTGCCCCCTCAAGCACTTGGGCTACAAGGCCGTGGCGGTCAACCTCTCCGACGTTTGCGCCATGAACGCCCGCCCCCAGCAGATAACGGTCTCCATAGGAGTGAGCGGCAAGTTCACGCTCAAGGCCATCGACGACCTCTACGACGGCATACGCCTCGCCTGCCAACGCTACGGAGTCGACCTCGTCGGCGGCGACACCACGTCGAGCCTGACAGGCCTGACAATCTCCATCACGGCCATAGGAGAACAGCTGCCGCAACGCATAGCCTACCGCGACGGCGCGAGGCCCAACGACATAATCTGCGTGAGCGGAGACCTCGGGGCCGCCTACGCCGGACTTCAGCTCCTCGAACGCGAAAAAAGGGTACTCAAAGGCAATAATTCCGCCCCCCCTGCGTTAGACGGGTATAAATACATCCTCGAGCGGCAGCTCAAACCCGAGCCGCGGCAAGACATTGTCGAGTTCCTCGAGAAAATCGACGTCGTCCCAACCGCCATGATGGACGTGAGCGACGGCCTCTCGAGCGAGCTGATGCACATTTGCCAACAGTCAGGCACCGGATGCCGCGTCTACGAGGACCGAGTCCCAATCCACCAGGAGACCAAAACCCTTTGCGCAGAACTGAACATAAACCCCATCGTGGCGGCCCTCAACGGTGGCGAGGACTACGAGCTCCTCTTCTCCATCCGACAGGAGGACTACCAGAAGTTCCAAAGCATCCCCGGCCCCGAGATCTACGCCATAGGCTACGTCTGCGAGAAAGACAAGGGCAGCCGCCTCATAACCACCAGCGGCGACGAGGCCGAGCTTCAGGCGCAAGGCTGGCGATTCTTCACAAACTAAACGAAACACTTATCACTAAGCCACATTGATAGAGTTCCTTAACGGCAACATCGCCGAGCTGACCCCAACATACGCCGTCATCGACTGCGGAGGGGTGGGCTACATAGCCAGCATCTCCCTCAACACCTTCTCCGCCATCCAAGGGCGGCAGAAGGCTCTTTTGTTCATACACGAGGCCATCCGCGAGGATGCCTACCAGCTCTACGGCTTCGCCACGGCCGACGAGAGGGAGGTCTTCCGCCTCCTGACCTCGGTCAGCGGAGTCGGGGCGGCATCGGCGCGCATCATAGTCTCCGCAATGTCGCCCTCCGAGCTGCAAGCCGCCATCATGGACGGCGACGTCAAGTCGCTCAAAGGAATCAAGGGAATCGGCCAGAAGACCGCCGAGCGCATCATCGTCGAGCTAAAGGAGAAAATGGCCAAGCTCGGCA
>JAFPDB010000254.1 GCA_017390085.1 Bacteroidales bacterium
AGCGTCGAGGCCTATAAGCAAGAGATGCTCAAAACGTGGCAGTCACTCCCACCCATGTTCGTCACTTCCTCCGCCAAGCACAAGGGGCGAGACCTCGTCCTCGGCTACATCGGCAGCGTAATCAATAATTTGGGCCAGAACAGATGAGCCGAGCCGCTTTGCTTCTCCTGTTGCTGATCACCTCTCTGAGGGGGGCGGCTCAACAGATGCCAGAAGAGCTCATGGAGCGCGAGATGCGCGGAATTTGGGTGGCTTCGGTGGCCAACATCGATTGGCCCTCGGCCCCAGGCCTCTCTCAAGAAGCCCTTTGCCGCGAGGCCGACGCCATCCTCGACAGGTCGGCCGCCATGGGCCTCAACGTCATTTTCCTCCAAGTCAGGCCCTCGAGCGACGCTCTCTACAAGTCCGAACTCGAACCCTGGTCCTACTACCTCGTGGGCAACAATTTCGCCCAGGCCCCCTCCTTCGACCCCCTACAGTACTGGATCGAGGGCGCCCACAGCCGCGGAATGGAGCTTCACGCATGGATAAACCCCTTCCGAGTCACCCCAAAGGCCGAATTCCCAACAGCCCCAAACCACATCGCCAACACGCGCCCCGAGTGGCTTATCAAGTATTCCGCCAAACTTTTTCTCGACCCAGGAATCCCAAGCGCCAGAGACTACGTCCGAGACGTCGTCATGGACATCGTCAACCGATACGACATCGACGGCATACACTTCGACGACTATTTCTATCCCTACCCCTCAAAAGGCGAGCTCTTCAACGATTCCAAGTCATTCGAACTCTACAACCCGCGCCACTTGACGCTCGCCAATTGGAGACGTTCCAACGTCACGGCTGTCATCGCTTCCGTCTCCGAGGCCATTAGGGAAGCAAAACCATGGGTGCAATTCGGCATTAGCCCATTCGGAGTCTGGCGCAATAAGAAGGACGACCAGAAAGGCTCCGACACCCGAGCCGGAGTCTCCGACTACGATGTCCTCTATGCCGACATTCTCAACTGGATCGACAACAGCCTCATAGACTACGTCATCCCGCAAGTCTATTGGGAACACGGCAACAAATGGTGCGATTTCGACATCCTCCAGAAATGGTGGGGCGAACGAAGCACGCCAACAACCAAGGTCTTCATCGGACACGCCGTCTTCAAAATCAACGACGGCAAGGTCCCCGGCATCGGCTGGAACTCCAAAGAGGAGATGCCGGAGCAGCTCCGCAAGGTACGCAAGAACGAAAAGCTCGACGGCAGCGTCTTCTTCAGCTATCGGCAGTTCAACCGCAATATCCTCGGCTTCGAGGACTACTTGGCCTCCGAATTCTACAAGGACAAGGCGCTACAAGTCCCTCTCACTACCGGACGCTCCGAGACCATCCGTATCTCCCACCTCGAACGCGACGGAACAACGCTCTCATGGGACGTCGACGGCGACACGTCACAAGTCCGCTTCTACATCGTCTACCGAGCCCCGCGTTCCAACGCCGAGAAAATCGGAATCAACGAGACCGTCCGCTACATTGTCGACCGCCCGCAAGTCCACCTCACCTTCTGCCCCGGCAAACG
>JAFPDB010000255.1 GCA_017390085.1 Bacteroidales bacterium
TCGGTTTAGAGGGACTCGTTTTGCTCTGTCTCCTCTTCCTCGTCGGTTGTGAGGCTTTGATTGAGGGCCGCTTGTGCGAGGGCTTGCGCGTATTGGTGGCGGACGGTGAAAGCGTCTTTGTCCTTGCGGTTGAAGACGCCGAAGTGTCCTACGCCGGTGTTGTTGTCGTCCCAGACGAAGGTGGTGAAGCCTTCGTTTTTGGCGGCAAGTACGAAAGTGTTGACGTAGAAGGCTTCGGAGCTTGCGTATAGGGGTTCGGCGCCGTGGGTGATGGCTCCAAACTCGCTAATGATGGCAGGAATTCCGCGCGCCTCGTTGTTGAGCTTGTCGTGGAGGTTGGAGAAATATGTTTTGAGCATATCCTCTGTGTAGGGCGACCATTCCTCGTTTGAGGTCTTGAAAGGGGCGCCCCATAGCTTATAGTTGGCGGCCTCGGATGCGTAGTCTTCAGGTTTGAAAGTCTTGCAGGAGAGGAGGAGTCGGTCTGGCGTGACCTCGTTTTTGGGCATTTGTATGGTGGCTTGCGAGTTGGCGTCAAAAGGCAATATTAGGCACCTCTTGTAGTTGTTTTTGCCGGAGCGGCGTACGGTCTGGACGAAAAGCTCGTCGAGACGGTTCATGATGGAAGTGTAGGAGCTATTGAAATTGTCGTAGCACTCGAAGATGACGTGGTCGTCGTTCTGGTCGAAGAGGGTGGCAATCTCGTGCCAAGTGTTGACGAAAAGGTTGTAGAGTGATGTCGTGTCGCTGTTGGCGGCCTTGCGTAGGAGCCATCCGTTGTCGGAGATGGTGATGACGGCGTATTGGCCTTTGGAGACTATGGATTTGGCGATGGACTCGACGTTGTTTATCCAGAATTGGTTGATTTCAGTGTTAATGGTATCGTATGGGAGGACTGGAATGCGGATGGCGTTGATGTTGTATTGGGCGACGGAGTCGACCATCCATGAGGAGAGCGCGTCGGTGTAGTAGGTGACGTCGGCATCGGAAAGGCAAGCGTCGGTGAGGTTCCATCCCATCTTAATGTCTTGCGCCACTTCGAAGGCTGGCCTTTGGACTCCGGTGAATTCCCACTTCGTCTCCTCTTGACGGAATTTGCAGGCGAAGGATTTGTCGCCGAGGGAGAAGGTGATGCTGTCGACTCGGACCTCGTCGGAGTAGTTGGAGAGGACTGCAACGTTGACCTCTACGATATATTGGCTTTTGGACCCTTCGACGAGCTGGCGTTCGGGGGTGTCTTTGATGTATATCCACCAAGGGGCGTCGACAGAGAACTCGCCGTTGGTCTTGAACTTGACTTTGTAGTCGGTAAGTCCTTCGTAGTCAGTGGGATACTCTTGGTCGACGGAGTTGATGCGCACGGCCTCATCGGGTAAGAGGAGATTGTCGGGAGCTTGGTTGATGGTTATGGTTTGTGTCTCGCCACAGGCGGAGAGGACTAATGAGGCGGTTCGGGAATCGTAGTCGGTAACCTCGTTTTTGACATTGTATTCGGCTATGGTGACGTTGAGGACGCCCGTGGAGTCGGTTGAGGGCTCAATCTCGCATTCGAGCCAATCGGGCGTTGAAGTTAGTGCCGGTTGTTCTGTCGCTTTATAGTTGATGGAGTAGCTGCCTCCTGCTTTTGCAGCGTGAATCTCATTCAGTTCAATGGAGAAATATTTGTTTTGCGTTTCGTCTGGGACAACATCTTTTTTGGGGTCGTCGTCGCAAGCAATGAGTGCTAAAGGCGCAAAGAGAGCCAGAAGGGCAATGCGTTTGATGGATTTCATATTTGAAGATTTTGCATTTGTAAACTCCAAATTACAATATTTTATGGAGATATCCAAATAAAAAGCCCGTCATGGGGGATTCCATGGCGAGCTTTGGTGTAGGCGCGGCTTGATGCAGGCCTTTGTTAGTCGGGTTTAGACGAGACCTTGAGCCATCATGGCGTCGGCGACCTTGACGAAGCCGCCGATGTTTGCGCCCTTGACGTAGTTGATGTGTCCGTCGCTCTCCTTGCCGTATTGCGCGCAAGTGGCGTGGATGCCGACCATGATCTGATGGAGCTTGGCGTCGACCTCCTCGCGGGTCCAGGAGAGGCGCTCGCTGTTTTGGGTCATCTCGAGGCCGGAGGTTGCTACGCCGCCGGCGTTGGAAGCCTTGCCTGGAGAGTAGAGGATGCGGGCGTCTTGGAAGACGTTGATGGCCTCGTTGGTGGAAGGCATGTTAGCTCCTTCGCAAACGCAGAAGACACCATTGGCGACGAGCTTCTTGGCGTCGTCTTCGTTAATCTCGTTTTGAGTGGCGCAAGGGAGTGCGATGTCGGCCTTAACGCCCCATGGGCGCTCGCCCTCGAAGTATTTGGCGTTGGGGTATTTGGCGACGTACTCTTTGATGCGTCCGCGCTTAACGTTCTTGAGTTCCATGACGAAGGCGAGTTTCTCGGCGTCGATGCCCTCCTCGTCGAGGATGTAGCCGTTGGAGTCGGAGAGGGTGAGGACTTTGGCGCCCATCTGGTTGGCTTTCTCGCAAGCGAATTGGGCGACGTTGCCAGAGCCGGAGATGAGGACCTTCTTGCCCTTGAAGTCTTTGCCTTGGGTGGCGAGCATCTCGGTGCAGAAGTAGACGACACCGTATCCCGTAGCCTCGGGGCGGATGAGGGAGCCACCCCAGCCGAGGCCTTTGCCCGTGAGGACTCCGGTGAACTCGTTGCGGAGACGCTTGTATTGTCCGAA
>JAFPDB010000256.1 GCA_017390085.1 Bacteroidales bacterium
AACCTGATGTTCTCGGCCACCATGACCGACGAGATTGAGGCTTTGGCCGACACCTTCTTCAACGGCCCGCTAAAGATCGAGGCTGCGCCAATGGGCACCCCGCTGGAGAATATCCACCAGACGGTGATGGAGGTCCCGAACTTCAACACCAAAGTCAACGTCTTGGCGCACCTCATCGCCAACGGCGACGGCATGAAGCGCACCATGGTCTTCGTCAGCACAATAGCCATGGCCGATGAGGTCTACGGGCGGCTCTCCGGGCGGCTCTCCGACATGGGCCTGGCCGACAGCGTGACGATTGATTATCTCCACTCGAGGCGTACGCAGAGCCAGCGTTTCGCGACGTTGAGGAGCTTCCGCGACGGCTTGACGGACATCCTGATTGCCACCGACCTTATCGCCAGGGGCATCGACATTGAGGGCGTCAGCCACGTCGTCTGTTTCGACTTGCCTTTTGAGCCTGAGCAATACATCCACCGCATCGGCCGCACGGGCCGAGTCCGTCTGGCGCACCCCGACGACGAGAACGACACGACCATCGTCGTCGACGAGGGGCACGCCCTCTCGTTCTGCGCACCTGCCGAGCAGGCCGCCCTTGTCAACATCGAGGGGCTGATGCGCACGAGCGTCGAGCGGGTGCCGATGCCCGAAGGGGTCGAGATCTCCAATGTGCTTATCGACGCCGAGATGCCTGTCATCCGTATGCGCAACTCGCTGACCGAGATCGACGCCACGCCCGGCAAGGCTTTCCACGAGCGGAGCGAGAAGAACCAGAAGACCAACCACAAGGTCTCCCACCGGACGCTCATGAGGCAGAAATACGGCAAGCCCATCAAGAGGCGGCCCAAGAAATAACTCCTCTCACAAAAAATTGACTCTTTTCGACCATGGCAAGTAAGCTGGACAAGACGGACTACCTCATTCTTGGGGCTCTGCAACGCAACAGTCACTTGACAACCAAGGAATTGGCTCAACAGGTGAACCTCTCGACAACTCCTGTCTTTGAGCGCGTCAGGAGGTTGGAAAAGGACGGCGTGATAAAAAAGTACGTGGCGGTCCTCGACATGGAGAAGATCAACTACGGTTTCGTGGTCTTCTGCAACGTCAAGCTAAAGCACATCAATCATCAGATCGCGAGCGACTTCGTGGCCGCCGTCAACTCCTTGCCGCAAGTCACAGAGTGCTACAACATCTCTGGCGAGTTTGACTACCTGCTGAAGATTCACGCCTCCGACATGAAAGACTATCAGCACTTTGTGTTGAACGTTCTCGGCAAGATTGAGAGCATCGGCGACATCCACAGCACGTTCGTCTTGGACACGACCAAAGACGAGATCGGCATCCAGTTGCCCGAATAGCGGGGGGGCGACTCCGCGCGATAGCCGTATGGACGAGTGACCCAATTCCCTTGCAAGTCGCGCGCTGACGGCTTTGCATGGCTCTCTACCGAAAAAACGAAACAATGATTGTCATCTGCAAGCACACCAACCAGCTGTGCAACCGCCTCTTCACGTATTTGCCCATCTTGTCTTACGCCCTCGAGGCCGACGAGAAGGTCTGCTTCATGTTCCAATACCGCGGCTACGAGGGCTTCTTCCCCAATCTGGCGGCCTATGGGATAAAGAGCTACATGCCAAGCCGTCACGTAATGCGGCAAGGCTTTGCTGCCATGGTCTTCTACGGCTTGGTGAGGATTCTCGACCATGTCGTCCACCTGGTGCTGCGGCCGGGCGAGCCTGTGCCGTTGCGCAAGCCGTTGTGCGTGCTCTTTGGCCCCAAATGGCGCGAGATACGCTACGACGACGCCTACGTGGCCAAGCACCGTGAGAAGCTCACGTGGCTTTTCGCCCCGCCAACCGAGGTGCAGGAGGTGGTCAAGCGCGACGTCGGGCAGAGTGGCGACGTCGTGACCGTAGGCATCCACATCCGTCGCGGCGACTACGCGAGTTATAGGCCGGAGCTGATGTTCGACGACGATGTTTTCGCCCGCTATATGTCCAAGATGGAGGGCCTGCTTCGCGCCGAGGGTAAGGAGGTGCGTTTCCTGATTTGCTCGGACCAGAAGGTCGACTTGGCGTCTTTTGCCGGCCATAACGTCTTCAAAATGAGCAAGGGAGGCATCTTGTACGACTTGTATGGCATGGCGGCATGCCGATACGTAATGGGCGTTCCGAGTACGTTCTCGAAATGGGCGTCTTTTTGGGGGCGGGTGCCATTGCTGCAATTCGAGAAGCCCGACCAAGAGTTCACCCTCGACGATTTCCGCGTTGCCGATGGGCTAAAGTGATGGGGGGCAAGTAAAAACTGCCAAGCCGCGCTCCCCTCGAACGTAACGCGCGGCATCTCTCCACTTTTGACATGCGACGTATACGAATAATCGGGGCCGCCTCTCCATACGGAGGCGGCCCCGATATGTCGATGGGGTAGGGGGTTACTTCTTGACCGCGGAGAAAGCGTAGACGCACACGTGCGAATAGGTCTCGCCGGGGTTGAGCCTTACGCTCGGGAAGGCTTCGATGTTTGGCGAGTTGGGGAAGTGCTGCGTCTCGAGGCAGAGGGCCGAGCGATGTGGGTAGAGGATGCCGCTCTTGCCTTTCTGCGTGGCGTTGAGGAAGTTGCCGGCGTAGAATTGTACGCCCGGCTCGGTGGTGTAGACGGTCATGACGCGTCCGCTCTGCGGGTCGGTCACCTGCGCGGCAATACGGAGTCCGTCGGCGCCCGCGGGGCTGGAGAGGACGAAGTTATGGTCGTAGCCGTTGCCGAGCAGGAGCTGGGGATGCTGGCTCGCGAGGCTGTCGCCTATGGCGCGGGCTGCCCTGAAATCGAAGGGGGTGCCCTCGACGGGGAGCATCTCGCCTGTCGGGATGAGGTCGGCGTCGACGGGGGTGATGGCGTCGGCCCAGATTCTGATTGACTCGTCGTTAATCGTCGAGTCGCCCTCGCCAGCGAGGTTGAAGAACGAGTGGTTGGTGAGGTTGACGATGGTCGGCTTGTCGGTCGTGGCCTTGTATGAGATGACCACGCTGTTGGAGTCGGTCAGGGTGTAGGTCACGGCCACGTCGAGGTTGCCGGGGTAGCCCATCTCGCCGTCGGGCGAGAGGAGCGAGAACGTGATGGCGGTGTCGCCCTGCTGCACGACGTCGAACACTTGGGAGAAGAAACCGCGCGTGCCGCCGTGGAGGCTGGTCTGCTTCTCGTTTTGGCAGAGCTGGTATTCGGTGCCGTCAATTGAGAAACGCCCGTTGGCAATACGGTTGCCGTAGCGTCCGATGGTCGCTCCGAAGAAGGGTTCGCCCTTTTGTGTGGCGTTGTCGCACGCGGCATATTCGGCTGCCGTGGCGTAGCCCAACACGACGTCGGCCATGTTGCCGTCGGCATCGGGCACGATGAGGGTCACGAGTTTGGCTCCGAGGTTGGTGAACTGCGCCACCGCGCCATTGGCGTTGCGGAGGGTGTAGAGCCCGATGGTCTTGCCGTCGACGGTGTCGGTGCCGAAGGCTTCGGCGGTAAGCCCGAGGGGCGCCGGGGCGGCGGGCTGCTGCTGTTGGGCTGGCTGGCAAGCCGCGAGGGCGAGGGTCGCCAAGGCGGCGGCAGCCAAGGTATGTTGTTTCATTATTTCTTGTGGATTAAGGAGTTAGGGTTAATTCTTCGCTTCGACGGCTTTTTTCTCGATGTCGAGGCAAGCCTTGTAGCTCTCGATGTATTGGTTGAAACCCTCGACGTCTTCGGCCGTCGGGGCAATCTCGGTACCCGTGTTCCCGCCGAATACTTTCTCGTCGAGGAACGCCGCGAGGTCCTGTTTCTTGTCGTTGTTTACGACGTAGGCGGCCAGTAGGGCGATGCCCCATGCTCCGCCCTCGCCGGCAGTCTCCATGACGGAGATGGGGGAGTTGAGGGCCGCGGCGAGGATTCGTTGGCCTACGCCTTTGGTGCGGAAGAGGCCGCCGTGGGCCGTTATGCGGTCGATCTTGATTTTCTCTTCTTTAAGAAGGATGTCGTTGCCAATCTTCAGGACTCCGATGGAGCCGTATAGGTGTACGCGGATGAAGTTGGCGAGCGTGAACTTGTCGTTGGCGGAGCGGACGAAGAGCGGACGGCCGTCGGCAAGCCCCGTCACGGGTTCGCCGGAGATGTAGTTGAACGAGACGAGGCCGCCGCAGTTGGCGTTGCCCGTGAGGGCGTTGTTGTAGAGCTTGCCGTAGAGTTCGTCCATGTCGACCTTTTGGCCCATGAGCTCGAGAGCCTCGCGGAAGAGTCCGACCCACGCGTTGAGGTCCGACGTGCAGTTGTTGCAGTGTACCATTGCCACGAGCGAGCCGTCTGGTGTCGTGACCATGTCGATGGCTTCGTAGGGCTTGGAGAGCTCTTTTTCGAGCACGATCATGGAGAACGATGAGGTGCCGGCCGAGACGTTGCCTGTGCGTTGTTTGACGGCGTTCGTGGCGGCCATGCCTGTCCCGGCGTCGCCCTCGGGGGGGCATAGCTTGGCGCCCGGTTTGAGGTGGCCCGAGACGTCGAGGCGCTTTGCTCCCTCGGCCGTGAGGGTGCCGGCGTCTTGGCCCGCCACGAGGACCTTGGGGAAGATGTCGAGCAGCTTCCATCCGAATTTGTACGGCTCGACGAGTTTGTCGAATTTCTCGACCATGGCGGCGTTGTAGGTCTTGGTCTGGGGGTCGACGGGGATCATTCCCGAGGCGTCGCCCACGCCGATGACTTTCTGGCCCGTGAGCTGCCAGTGCACGTAGCCCGCGAGCGTGGTCTGGAACTTGATGTCCTTGACGTGTGGCTCGCCGTTGAGGATGCACTGGTAGAGGTGTGAGATGCTCCAGCGCAGTGGTATGTTGTAGACGAAGAGCTTGGAGAGTTCGGCGGCCGCCTTGCCTGTGTTGGTGTTGCGCCATGTGCGGAAGGGCACGAGTATCTCGTCGTTGTCGTCGAACGCCATGTAGCCGTGCATCATGGCGCTGATGCCTATCGCGGCGAGGTTCTCAATCTCGACGTCGTATTCTTTGCGGACGTTGTTGCGGAGGTCGGCGTAGCAGTCTTGCAGTCCGTACCAGATGGCCTCTACGCTGTAGGTCCAGAGCCCGTCGACGAGCTGGTTTTCCCAAGCGTGGCTGCCTTGCGCGATTGGGGCGTTGTTTTGGTCAATCAGGACGGCCTTTATTCGCGTGGAGCCGAATTCGATGCCGAGTATGGCTTTGCCTTGCTGTATGGTTTCCTTTGCTGTCATTTTTTTTTTCGATGTTGCTGCGTTTTTCTTTATAGAAAGAGCCAAGAGACCTGTTTTTCGTGCGGGTCTTCTTGGCTCTTCAGGGTTTGTGCCGCTTTATTGGAGCGACTTGTTGAGCAGGTAGTAAATTTCGTTGTTGCGGAGCTGCTGCTTGAAGTCGGAGAGGTTGGTCGACTTGTTGATCTTGACGTACTCGATTCCCGTCATTTCGGCGAAGTCTTCCCAATACTCCTCGTCGATGTCGTAGGAGAAGGCGCTGTGGTGGGTGCCGCCGGCGAGAATCCATGCCGCTGCGCCGACCTCGAACGTTGGCTGCGGGACCCAGAGAGCCGAGGCGACGGGGAGGTTGGGCATGGACTTGGGCTCGATGCACTCGACTTCTTGCGAGATGAGGCGGAACCTGTTGCCGAGGTCAACAACGGTGGCCTTGATGCCCGGGCCTACTTTGGATGTGAAGACGAGGCGCGCCGTCTGCTGTTTGCGGATGCCGATGCCGAGGAAGTGTACCTCGAGTTTTGGCTTGTCCGTGGCGATGAGCGGACATACCTCGAGCATGTGGCTCTGGAGGCAGGAGCTGCGGTCGCCGGCGAAGTTGAGGGTGTAGTCCTCGAGGAAGGAGCATCCCGTGGGGAGGCCTTGCTGGATGACCCAGAGTGTGCGGTAGAGGCACGCGGTCTTCCAGTCGCCCTCGGCTCCGAAGCCGATGCCCTCGGCCATGAGGCGTTGCGAGGCGAGGCCCGGGATCTGGTCGAAACCGACGAAGTTGGGGTCGTTGATGTCGGCGTCGCCGAGGTCGTCGAAGTTGGTGGTGAAGGCGGTGGCGTTCTCGTCTTTCAGGACGCGGCGGAGGGCGATTTCGGCCTTTGCGGCGTTCTTGACCTTCTGCCAGTATACTTCGGGTCCGGACTCGTCGATCTTGATGGTGTACTCTTTCTTGTACTCCTCGACGAGGGCGTCTGCCTCGGCGTCGGTAACCTTTTTGAAGTAGTCCATGAGTGAGGAGACGGGGTAGTAGTCGACGTGGTAGCCGAGTCGTTGCTCGAACTCCACACGGTCGCCGTCGGTGACGGCCACGTTGTTCATGTTCATGCCGAACATGAGGCAGCGGACGTTGTGGGCGTCGGCCACGCCTACGGCCACGCGTGCCCAGACGGCGATTTTCTTCTGGACGTCTTCGCTCTTCCAATATCCGACCACGACTTTGCGGGGGACTCTCATGCGGGTGCAGATGTGTCCGAACTCTATGTCGCCGTGGGCGCTCTGGTTGAGGTTCATGAAGTCCATGTCCATTGTCTCCCAGGGGATTTCGGCGTTGTACTGGGTGTGGAAGTGGAGGAGGGGCTTCTCGAGGGCTTGGAGGCCCTTGATCCACATCTTGGCGGGCGAGAAGGTGTGCATCCACGTGATGACGCCTACGCATCTCTCGTCGTTGTTGGCCGACTTCATGAGGGTCTCGACCTCCTTTGACGAGTTGGCCGTGCCTTTGTAGACCACCTTGACGGGTATGTTGCCGCCTTTGTTGAGGCTGTCGACCATCTCCTTGGAGTGGCCGTCTACGGCTACGACGGCGTCGCCGCCGTAGAGGAGCTGGGCTCCCGTTATCCACCAGATTTCGTAATTGTCAAATGCCTGTGCCATATCTGATATTTTTTGTGTCGCCGCCTTTCCGCGGGGGTGGGGCGGCGGCGTGTTTTTAGTTATTATTGTTGGTTTTGCGCGTGCGTTATTTTTTCTTCTGACCGTAGTATGCGTTGGGGCCGTGCTTGCGCATGTAGTGTTTCTCGATGAGGAGCGGGTTCATAGTCGTCTGGGGGTTCACGGCGAAGGAGACGAACGCCATTTTCGCGCATTGCTCCATCACTTTGGCGTTGTAGACGGCGTTGGCTGGCGACGTTCCCCATGCGAATGGGCCGTGGTTGTTGACGAGGACGCCGGGCGTGTGGTCGGGATTGATGTCCTTGAAGGCCTCGACGATTACTTTGCCGGTCTCGAGCTCATACTCGCCTTGGACCTCGTCGGTGGTCATGCCGCGCGTGCAGGGGATGTCTTTATAGAAATAGTCCGCGTGGGTCGTGCCGATGTTGGGAATCGACTTGCCAGCTTGCGCCCACGCGGTGGCGTAGGTCGAGTGGGTGTGGACCACGCCGGCGATGTTGGGGAATGCGCGGTAGAGCACGAGGTGGGTGGGGGTGTCGGATGAGGGGTTGAGGTCGCCCTCGACGACTTTTCCTGTGTTGAGGTCGACGACGACCATGTCGGAGGCCTTCATCGCGTCGTAGCTTACGCCCGATGGCTTGATGACGACGAGGCCTTTCTCCCGGTCGATTCCGGAGACGTTGCCCCAGGTGAAGATGACGAGTTGCTGCTTTACGAGGTCGAGGTTGGCCTGAAAGACTTTCTCTTTTAGTTCTTCGAGCATTTCGATGTCCGATTTTTATTGTTGTTGGGGCCGCCTGGGGCGTGTGTCGCTCTCAGGCGTCCCGCGCTGATTATTTAGAAGAAGTACCAGTAGAACGCGCCGCAGAGGCCGATGACGACCAGTGAGCCGACGATGTCCCAAACGCCCCAGCTGTCGCGGATGGACTTGCGGAAGTCGCTGGTGAAGGTGATGGCGTCGACCTGCTCCTTAGAGGGCGCGGCGGTGAATAGCGAGACGACTACCATGAGCGCGATGATGAAGGCGAGGAGCCAAATCTCGAAGACGAGCCAGTTGGTCTGCCAGAACCATGCCGTGGCGTCCCAGAAGGCGCCGTCCATGGCCGCGTTGCCGGAGTCGGTGATGACGTTGGTCACGAGACGAAGCATTCCGATTACGAAGCCGCCTATCAGGCCCCATTCGCCAGCCTTAGGGGTGATTTTCTTGGAGAAGATGCCGAGGGTGAAGACGGCGACCATGGCGGGGGCGAGGAGCGACTGGATGCCCTGGAGGTAGGTGTAGAGCGTGTCCATGCTCATCATGACGGGCATCCACGCGAGGCCCAGGAGGACGACGACGACCGTGGCTACGCGGCCTACGAAGACGTAGTGGGCCTCGGACATGCCTTTCTTCAGGGGCTTATAGAAATCTTCGGTGAAGAGGGTTGCGCAGGAGTTGAAGAACGCGGCGAGGGAGGCTACGAGCGCGCAGACGAATCCGATCGTCACGATGCCCTTGACGCCGGCGGGCAGGACGTTTTTGACCATGAGGGCGTAGGCGGCGTCGGTGTTCTCCATGGCGAAGGCGCCTTTCTGGCTCAACGCCACGCATATCATGCCCGGGATGAGGAACATGAAGCAGGGGAGGACCTTGAAGAAGCCGGCGGCTATGGTGCCGCGGCGGGCGCGGGCCATGATGACATCGTTCTTCTCGCCCTTGGTCTGGCCGAGGACGCGCTGCACGATGTGCTGGTCGGTGCACCAGTACCAGAAGCCGATGATCGACGCGCCGATGAAGACCACGAAGCCGGGGTACTCATGATACATGGGGTCGGATTCGTCCCAGTGGAACATGTGGTTGATGCCGTGTCCGTCGTGCATGGAGGCGGCGTTGGCCATCATGGCGTCCCAGCCGGCCGCGATGCTGCCGTCGCCGAGCAGGTTGAGGCCCAGGAACAGGACGAGGAAGGAGCCGATGATGAGGATCGGGGTCTGGATGGTGGAGAGCGTCATGACGCCCTTCATGCCGCCGAAGACCGTGAAAATGGCGGTCACGGCAATGAGGCCTACGGCGCCGACCCAGAAGTTGAGGCCGAGGAGGAATTCGAAGAAGATGCCGCCCGTGAAGGCCGTCACGGATACTTTGGTGAGGATGTAGGCCACCAGTGTGATGATAGAGAGCCAGCTG
>JAFPDB010000257.1 GCA_017390085.1 Bacteroidales bacterium
AGTCGCTTAAAAAGATGGAATCTTCTCCATTGGTGAAAGGAGTTCCACCGCCGAACATCCGGTGGAAATAGACATTCCTGCGTTTAACGCTCTCTGTCCGGAAGCTGACCCGGACAGAGCCATAGCGGGCAACCGCTTTCTTACCCACGAACTCCTCCCGCTTGATCAGGCCGGAAATCTCTCCGTTCGGGGTCAGAACCTTCATATCGAAAATAATCATATCGGCATCAGGATGGCGGCTGTAAGCCTGTTTGAGTGGCTTAGGCCTGTGGCTGTGCTTTCGCCCCGCGCTCTTTGAGCGATATTGCGCCGTCGTCGATGCCTTGCTGGGTCCCGTCGTCGACAAGGATGCGGCCGCAATACTCGCACACGATGAGTTTCTTGTGGAGGCGGATGTCGAGCTGGCGCTGGGGCGGGATGTGGTTGAAGCATCCGCCGCACGCGCCGCGCTGGATCGTGACGACGGCCAGGCCGTTGTGGGCATTGCTGCGGATTCTGTGGAACGCTGCGAGCGAACGCTCGTCGATGCCTTGGCTTATCTCCTGGGCCACTTTCTCGAGTTCCTCCTCCTCTTGGCGGGTCTCGGCCACGATTGTGTCGAGCTCCGATTTCTTGGTCTCGAGGTCGTGGCTGCGCTCGTCGATGCGGGTCTTGGTGTCGTCGAGCAACTCTTGCTTGTGGTGGATTTCTGCCGTAAACTCGCGAATCTTCTTCTCGCTAAATTGCTTGTCGAGGTCCTGATACTCAATCTCTTTGGAGATGGCGTCGAACTCGCGGTTGTTGCGAACCGTGCTCTGTTGGCTTTCGTATTTCTTGATTTGAGCCTCGGCCTCTTTTATCTTATTCTTGTATTCGACAACAAGGGTGTTGAGTTTCTTGATGTCCTCGTTGAGGTTCGAGACCCTGGTATGCATTCCTTCTACTTCGTCCTCCAGGTCCTCTACCTCAAGGGGCAGCTCTCCCCTCATGGTGCGGATTTTGTCAATCTTTGTACTCACCTGTTGAAGGTCGTAGAGAGCCTTGAGTTTCTGCTCGATAGGCAGCTCTTTGGCGTTCTTTTCTTCGCTGCTTGCCATATATGTTGTTAATAGTATTTTATAGGGTTTGCTCCCTTGTGTGTTTCGTAGTGGGCAAAATTAGGCAATTTTTCCTTTAGTATGTCTTTGAAAATCTGTTTAGTGACGCTTTCGCTCTCGTAATGGCCGATGTCCGCTACCATGATTTCTTGCTTCGCGTCGACCATCTGGTGATATTTCATGTCGGCCGTGACGTAGGCGTCGGCTCCCGCCCCCACGGCGCTGCCGACAAACTCGCTGCCGCTGCCCGTGCATATTGCCACCCGGCGTATCGTCTGGCTCCGCTCGACGTAGCGTATGCTCTCGCAACCGATACGTTCTTTCAGCATCTGGAGGAACTCTCTGACGGTCAACTCTTTGTCGAGGTCGCCCACCACCCCGTAGCCGAGCCGTTGATGCCTGTTGGCGAGCGGGACGATGTCGATTGCCGGCTCCTCGTACGGGTGCGCGCTGACGGCGGCGGACATCACTTTGGGGGCGAGACGGCGGGGACATATCATCTCGACGCGCGCCTCCGGCTCGTGGTGGACGACACCCATGTCGCCCACGAAAGGCTTAGCGCCGTCTTCGGCGCGGAACTGACCGTTGCCTCCGGTCTGCCATGCGCAGTGGCTGTAGTTGCCGATATGCCCGGCCCCGGCCGCCGACATGGCTTCGACAACGGCCTCCGAGTGGCCCGTCGGGACGAACGCGACAATCTTGCAAAGGGCGTCAGCCTCGGCCGCCAGGATTTTCATGTCTTTCAACCCTATGGTGCGCCCCAGGGTGCCGCTCGTGCCGCGGATATTCTTGTCGGCAGGTGTGTGGAAGGCCGCGAGGGCCACGTCGCCACGGATGGCCATGGCGACGATGCGCTGCTCGGCGTCATGGTCCGTCAGGCGTTTGAGGCCTCGAAACATAATCGGGTGATGAGCCACGACGAGGTTGCACCCTTTGGCCGTGGCCTCGGCCAGGACGTCTTCGGTTATGTCCACTGCGAAAAGTACCCCGCGCAACTCGGCGCCCGCATCTCCCACCAAAAGGCCGCTGTTGTCCCATCCGTCTTGCGTGGCGAGGGGAAAGACGGAATCGAGGGCCGATATGGCGTCGCTAATTCTGTATGTCATTTTCTTTAAGATAACTGTCTATCGCGAGGAGGCGTTCTTTGATGTTTTGCAGGCGGCTTATGACTTCGGCCTTGACGGCGAGCGGCGTGTCGCAGATGTCGGCCTGCTCGGGCTTTTGCCCTGTCCGGCGCGAAGCGGCGAGCGTCTCCCGCGCGCTGGCTACAGACATCCCGCGCTCGCGGCGCAGGTAGCGTATGCTGCGGAGCGTCTCGACGTCGCGCGGTGTGAAGAGGCGGTCGTTCCCTTTGTTGCGGTGGGGCTTGACGTAGGCCGCGAACTCTTTGCACCAGTGCCGAATGCAGCTCTCGGCCTCGCCAAGCGCTTTTGCGACCTCACTGACGGTGTAGTATACCTTTTTCGGAAGTTCCGTTTCGGGGTCATTCTGTAGGCTCGTCGTCATCAAGGTCGTTGTCTAAATTCTCAAAAAGCGATGGCGTGGCGTCGGCCACTTGCAAGCGCGGTGGCAAAGGGGCGCCGTTGTAGGGGGCTTGCGGCTCAGACGCCCCCGCTCCGTAGAGTTCGGGGAAAAGGCACGTCTGGCGGTCGATAATCTTTTCGCGGACGTAACGTATCACACCCTCGCGTATGACGGCCGCACGAGACTTCTTATTGAATAGTGCGCAATATTCGTCTATCGCCTCCAACTCTCTGTCAGTCAACTTGATACTCACAGAGTTGCTCCTTGATTCTCTATATCTTCGATTGCTTCGGGCCATCGGAAGTCCACGTTTCCGCAAATGTAGGTAAATAAATCGGTAGAGCGGGGCTTAGCTGGTAAGAATCAGCAATGTAAGTGACTATGTGGCGGCAAATACCCGCTTGCGCTTGTGGGAGGGTGGAGTGTGTTTTCGGAGCCGCCCGTGTTAAATTTCATCCGAAAATGATTTATTTAACCCTTTTTAATGCAAAAAAGTCGCCTCGAGTGCATAATCGTTTGATGAAAAGGATAACTTTGCGCCGTATTCACTACGTGACTTACGGTAACATTAATCGAATAAACTATTATGAAGAATCTGTTCGCAATCGCAGCTGTTGCTGCAATGCTCGTTGCTTGCTCTGGCAACAACGCCAACAACGCATGTTGTGAGGCTGAAGCTCAGGATAGCGTAAAGTGCTGTGCTGCTGACAGCGCAAAGTGCTGTGCAGCTGCTGACAGCGCTGCTACCGACTCCGTCGCAGCTCCTGACTCTACTGCTGAAGCACCCGCTCAGGCTGAGTAGTAGTCACGCGAGGTTTCCACTCTCGCAAGCCGAATGAAAATAGCGCCCGCTGGAAGTAACTTTCTGGCGGGCGTTCTTCTTATGTAATAACTGGTGCCACTTCCCTTTTCTATGCTGAAAAAAATGACTTCCAGACAGGGATTACGCGTCCACCGCTCACTCCAAACGCGCCCCCGTGAAGTCGCCCTCCTCACCCACCTTTACGACCACCGTGTAACCCATCGCGCGGACGGGGGCCATCAGAAGCTCGAGGCTGCCCTCGACGTTCGACGAGGCCTCGCGAAGAAGCCCCTGCTCGATGGCCAACTGCTGCATACTATCCTGGTGCGCCATGCAAAAGGCCTGGAAATCGGCAATTTTGATTGACGAGAAAAGGCCATTCTCCTGATTAAGTATCTTGACCGTGCGCGGGTCGACGCTGTGCGAGATTACCCTGGGCCGCGGCATGGATACTAATACTGTCGAGTCGCGGACGGTTATCGTCGCGGCGTTGACGTCTACCCCGGCCTTGATTGTGCCGCTGTATCGCAGCAAGATTGTGCTTGTCGAGAAAGGCAGGTCGATGCCCCAGAGCCTCTCCGTCTTCCTGTGGCTGGCAATGTCGGTATAGTCGTAACTCACGGTGGCGAGTTCGCTCACTCTCTCCATCTGCTGGCGCAAGACGTTTACGTCAATCGCGGGCCGAATCCTTTCGCTTCCGCGCATAGCCTCACGGGCGCGGCTCGCCCCGAGCGAGTATGCCATGTAGGCGACGACGACTATCGCCACGGCCCATAGCGGCCTCTCAATCTTGCCAATAAAGTTCGCCATCCTGTTCTCGTTATTTTCTTCACAAAGGTATCCATTCCGCTATCTTTTTAAGCGTCTAAAGCCGCAGTTATCAATCTTTTCGCTACTTTCGTTCGTTGTTAAATGATTATAGTGTCCGCCGACGATGGCGGAACGTCCGCAATTGCACATTTCTAAAGAAAAGCAAAACAACATACAATACCCCGGACTGGCGTCGACAGCGTGCCTGACGCGGCTCAGTCCAAAACCTTACTAAAAAAGATGGTAGTATTTTTCAGAGGAGAGAACGTCCTGGCCGTCGAGACATCAAAAGCTCTTGCCGAGGCCGATGTTCGCAAACTGACCTGGCTCTTTAGCGGTGCCGAAATAATTGACGCTCAACAACTTCCTGGCTTCTTTGTCGGAACGCGCCGCGAGACCATCACACCCTGGAGCACCAACGCCGTCGAGATTACCCAAAACATGGGTCTTGAGGGCATCTCCCGAATCGAGGAGTTCTTCGCCGTCGATGACGAGAAGGCGACATTCGACCCGATGCTCCAGAATCTCTACAAAGGGCTCGACCAGAATATCTTCACCATCGACAAGCAGCCCGACCCCATTGTCCACATCACAGATTTCAAGGCATACAACAAGAAAGAAGGCCTCGCCCTCTCCGACGCCGAGATTGCCTATCTCGAGGGGCTTAGCCAAAGGCTCGGACGCCCACTGACCGACTCCGAGGTCTTCGGCTTCTCGCAAGTCAATTCAGAGCACTGCCGCCACAAGATTTTCAACGGCACCTTCGTCATCGACGGCGAGACAAAAGAACTCTCCCTCTTCAAGCTCATACGCAAGACATCAGAGGCCAACCCCGGCTTCCTCGTATCGGCATATAAAGACAACGTGGCCTTCATCGAGGGTCCCGTGGCCATGCAGTTCGCCCCCGAGCGCGCCGACATACCGTCAGAATTTGAGGCCAAGGACATCGACACCGTCCTCTCCCTCAAAGCCGAGACGCACAACTTCCCCACGACCGTAGAGCCCTTCAACGGAGCCGCGACAGGCAGCGGCGGCGAGATCCGCGACCGCATGGGCGGCGGCACGGGCTCGCTCCCCATGGCCGGCACCGCCGTCTACATGACCTCCTACTCCCGTCTTGCCGACGACCGGCCATGGGAGAAAGGCGTAAGCGCCCGCGAGTGGCTCTACCAGACTCCCGCGCAGATTCTCATCAAGGCCTCCAATGGCGCAAGCGACTTCGGAAACAAGTTCGGACAGCCCATGATCTGCGGCTCGCTCCTGACCTACGAACATGAGGAGGGAGGACGAACACTCGCCTACGACAAGGTCATCATGATGGCCGGAGGCGTCGGCTTCGCCAAGAAAGGCGACGCCCTCAAGAAGACCCCCGAAAAGAATCAAGACGTCGTGCTGCTCGGAGGCGACAACTACCGCATCGGCATGGGCGGCGGCGCCGTCTCGTCGGTCAACACTGGCGAGTATGGCAACAAAATCGAGCTTAACGCAGTCCAACGCTCCAACCCCGAGATGCAGAAGCGCGTCCTCAACGCCATCCGAGGCCTCGTCGAGAGCGACAACAACCCGATAGTCTCCATACACGACCACGGCGCCGGCGGACACCTCAACTGCCTCTCCGAACTCGTCGAAGAGACGGGCGGCAACATCGACATGGACGCGCTCCCCATCGGCGACAAGACTCTCTCCGACCGCGAGATTGTCGGCAACGAGAGCCAAGAGCGCATGGGCATCGTCATGGCCAAGAAAGACGTCGACGGCCTCCGCAAAATCGCCGAGCGCGAGCGCGCCCCAATGTACGTCGTCGGCGAGACCACCGGCGACATGAACTTCACTTTCAGCCACAAAGACGGCGTGAAGCCCATCGACTGGAAACTCTCCGACATGTTCGGCAATCCGCCCAAGACGGTCATGACCGACAAGACCGTCGAGCGCAAATACCAGAAAGTCGAATACGACGAGGCCAAGATTGCGGACTACGTCCGCGACGTTCTCAAACTCGAGAGCGTCGGTTGCAAAGACTGGCTCACCAACAAAGTCGACCGCTCCGTCACAGGAAAAGTGGCCAAACAGCAGTGCGCCGGCGAAATCCAGCTCCCTCTTAACGACCTTGGAGCCGTGGCCCTTGACTACAAGGGCGTCAGAGGCATGGCCACGACCGTAGGCCACGCACCGGCCATCGGCATTGTCGACCCCGCCGCCGGCTCCGTAATGTCGGCCGCCGAGGCGCTGACAAACATCGTCTTCGCCCCAATGGCCCACGGGCTTAAAGGAATCTCGCTCTCCGCCAACTGGATGTGGCCTTGCCGCCAAGAAGGAGAGGACGCCCGACTCTACACCGCCGTACAGGCCATGAGCGACTGGGTCTCCCGACTCGGAATCAATATCCCGACGGGCAAAGACTCGCTCTCCATGACCCAGAAATACAGCGACGGACGCACAGTCCTGAGCCCTGGGACGGTCATAATCTCCGCCATGGGCGAGGTCAGCGACATCCGCAAAATCGTCGAACCCGTAATGGCGTGCGACGAGGCGACATCCTTCATCTGCATCGACATGAGCGGTGTAAAGCCCGCCCTCGGAGGCAGCGCCCTGGCCCAAGTACTTGGACGCGTCGGCGACGAAGTGCCGACAGTCGCCGACCCCGAGACGTTCGGCGCAATCTTCGAAGCCATCCAGAGCCTCATCAAGAAAGACCTCGTCCTCGCAGGACACGACATTTCGGCTGGCGGCCTCGTCACCACCCTACTCGAAATGGCGTTCGCCAACACCAGGTACGGCATCAATGTAGACATCCCGTCCGACGACGAGGACGCCGTCATGAGCCTCTTTGCTGAGAACCCGGGCGTCGTGCTTCAAGTACGCGACATCGAGACCGTAAAGGCCGAACTCGACAAGGCCGGAGTGGCATTCTCCTACCTCGGCCGCCCACAACAGACCCGCACGCTCACCATCAGCGTGGCCGGCAAACCGCTCGAAATCGACATCGACGAGATGCGCGACATCTGGTTCGGCACCTCCGCCAAGCTTGACGCCCTCCAATGCCGCGACAACAAGGCGGCAGAGCGCCAGGCCAACTATAAGAAGCAACCCTTGGCCCTCCGCCTCCCGACCACCTGGGACGGCAGCCTCAAGTCGCTCGGCCTCAACTTCTCGCACGGCAAGAGCGGCGTAAAGGCCGCCATCATACGCGAGAAAGGCGTCAATGGCGACCGCGAAATGGCCTACACACTCTACCTCGCCGGCTTCGACGTGAAAGACGTCCACATGACCGACCTCGTCAGCGGACGCGAGACCCTTGAAGACGTCAACATGATCGTCTTCTGCGGCGGCTTCTCCAACTCCGACGTCCTCGGCTCGGCAAAGGGATGGGCAGGAGCTTTCCTTTACAACGAAAAGGCGCGCAAGGCTCTCGACAATTTCTACTCTCGCCCCGACACGCTCAGCCTCGGAGTCTGCAACGGTTGCCAACTCGTCATCGAGCTCGGCCTGCTACACCGCGACTCTCCAGAACTCTGCCCCAAGATGCTCCACAACGAGAGCCACAAGTTCGAGAGCCAATACCTCAGCGTCGAAATCCCGCAAAACGACACAGTCATGTTCAAGAGCCTCAGCGGCAGCCGACTTGGCGTGTGGGTGGCTCACGGTGAGGGCAAATTCAGCATCCCAGCCTCGGCCGACAAGTATAACGTCATTGCCCGATACGGCTATCACGGCTACCCGGCCAACCCCAACGGCAGCGCCGACGACATCGCTGGCATGGCTTCCGCCGACGGCCGCCACGTGGCCATAATGCCACACCCCGAGCGCGCCATCTTCCCCTGGCAGTGCGGCTACTACCCGGCAGAGCACAAGGGCGACGAGGTCACCCCGTGGATTCTCGCCTTCGTCGAGGCCCGCAAGTGGGTCGAGCAGCACAAGAAGTAATTCTCAGAAAACAACTTTTTCACATACAATAAATGGATAACGAAGAGAAGAACGGATTCGGCTCCGAGGGCGCCGAAAACCGCAACGACAGGTTCGAGCGCCGCGACGGCGACGGACGCGACTTCGCCAGCCGTGAGGCTGACGGCGAACGCAGGCCTTTCCGCCCGCGCTACAACAACGACGGCGACAGAAACGACCGCCCTTTCCGCCCACGCTACAACGACGGCGGTGACCAAGGTGAGCGTCGCCCATTCCGACCACGCTACAACAACGACGGAGAACAAAACTACAGGCCATTCCGCCCGCGCTACAACGACGGCGGTGACCAAGGTGAGCGTCGCCCATTCCGCCCGCGCTACAACGACGGC
>JAFPDB010000258.1 GCA_017390085.1 Bacteroidales bacterium
AAGCCCAAAAGCGTGCCCGCCGCCGTGCGCGACGTGCGCTACGCCCTCTGCAAGATAGCCTTCGACGCGGAGCATGGCCGATGGGGCGAACAAATCGACACCGTGGCCGACCTTGGCGACAAAGGACTCACAATATCCTTCCCACGAACGTCGGCCGACGGGCGTTTCCTGATGTTCACTACTTGCAATTACGGCACTTTCCCCATCTGGCACAGCGAAGCCGACCTTTGGCTCCTCAACCTCGCCAACAACGAGACACACCCTCTGGACGCGCTCAATAGCGACGACACGGAGAGTTTCCACAACTGGAGCGCCGATTCGCGATGGGTCGTCTTCTCCAGCCGACGAGGCGACGGGCTATTCACGCGACTCTACATCGCCCACATCGACGCCGACGGAACGCCCTCAAAACCTTTCCTCCTGCCGCAAAAGGACCCTAAGGCCTTCTACCTCAACATGATGGACTCCTACAACGTCCCCGACTTCGTCTCCGGCGAAACGCGTCTCGACGCCAAATCCGCCGCCCGTAAAGTCGCCAAAGGCGAGAACGTGACCCTAACCGCAAGATAGCCCCCCTCCCCCACCCCTCCCAACATCCACAAATCAAGCATTTTACACTATCTTCGCGGACATATAACCATACCCCACATAATGTCGGAAACGAAACCACAAGCCAAGGTAACCGTCAACACCTTTAGGCAGATGAAGCAGAAAGGCGAGAAAATCTCCATGCTCACAGCCTACGACTACACCATGGCCCGAATCCTCGACCAGGCGGGCGTCGACGCCATCCTCGTCGGCGACTCCGCTGCAAACGTCATCCACGGATGGCCAACCACACTCCCCATCACCCTCGACCAAATGATATTCCACGGCGCCGCCGTCGTCCGCGGCGTGAACCGAGCACTCGTCGTCGTCGACATGCCCTTCGGCTCATACCAAGCGTCAGTAGAGCAAGGCGTCAACTCCGCCGTCCGCATAATGAAAGAGACACTCGCCGACGCCGTCAAAATTGAGGGAGGCGCGCGCGCGGCCGACACCATCAAACGAATCACCGACGCCGGCATCCCCGTCGTCGGGCACCTTGGCCTCACGCCGCAAAGCGTCAACGCCTTTGGCGGCTACGGACTCCGGGCAAAAGAACCCGCCGAGGCCGAACAGCTCTACGCCGACGCCCTCACCCTACTGAAAGCGGGATGCTTCGCCATAGTCCTCGAGAAAATCCCGGCCGACCTCGCTGCATCAATAGCCTCCGACATCCAAATACCCGTCATAGGCATAGGCGCCGGCGCCGACGTCGACGGGCAAGTACTCGTCGGCCAAGACATGCTCGGCATGTCGGATATGTTCCGCCCCAAATTCGTACGCCAATACGCCAACCTCCGACAGACAATCACACACGCCGTCAAAGCCTACAACGACGACGTCAAGAGCGGAGCCTTCCCCTCATCCGACGAACAATACTAAACTCCCGACATGGAAATCCTCTACGAAGACAACCACATAATCGCCGTCAACAAGCAGGCCGGCGAAATCGTCCAATCCGACAAGACCGGAGACCGCACCCTGCTCGACGACGTGAAGCAATACGTCAAAGAGAAATACGCCAAGCCCGGCGACGTCTTCATGGGCGTCGTCCACCGTATCGACCGACCCGTGAGCGGAGTCGTCCTTTTCGCCCGGACGAGCAAGGCCCTGGCGCGACTCAACGAGATGTTCGCGCAAAAGAAGGTCCGCAAACTCTATTGGGCGATAACACAACAGCGCCCCGAGCAGCTCGAAGGCGAGCTGCGCCACTTCATCGGCAAGAACGAGGAGAAAAACCGAGCCCTCGTCTCCGTCAGCCCCCGGACGGGCTACAAGGAGGCCATAACCCGATACAGGCTCATCTCCAACTCCGAACGACTGACGCTTCTCGAAGTCGAGATCCTCACCGGGCGCCACCACCAAATCCGAGCACAACTCGCACGCATCGGATGCCCCGTCCGGGGCGACCTTAAATACGGCGCCAAACGGAGCAACGAGGGCGGGGGCATAAACCTCCACAGCCGAATGGTCGAGTTCGAGCACCCCGTATCACATCAGCACATCACCATCATCGCGCCCATCCCGCAAAAAGACGCGGGCTGGAGAGTCTTCAAAAACATCGACACCGCCACACCCGCCGATTTCCAATATTAAACCACACATAAAAAACTCGCCCCTCGCCCCGACGAGGCGGCCATAACATACCGATTTAGACAATGTTTGAGAACCTTTCAGAACGTCTTGAGAAGTCGTTCCAGATGCTCAAAGGCGAGGGCAAAATCAATGAACTCAACGTAGCCGAGACCCTCAAAGACATCCGCCGCGCGCTTCTCGACGCCGACGTCAACTACAAAGTAGCCAAGCAATTCACCGACAACGTCAAGCAAAAAGCCATCGGCCAAGACGTCATCCGATCCGTCAAACCCGGACAGATGATGGTCTCCATCGTCTACGACGAGCTGACCCAAACCATGGGTGGCGACCCCGTCGACGTCAACCTGAAGGGCAACCCCGCAATAGTCCTCATGTCCGGACTCCAAGGCTCCGGCAAGACCACCTTCGCCTGCAAACTCGCCAACCTCTTCAAGACCAAACGCGGCAAGAACCCCATCCTCGTGGCGGGCGACGTCTACCGCCCCGCCGCCATCAACCAGCTCCAAGTCCTCGGTGAGCAAATCGGCGTACCTGTCTTCACCGAAGACGGCAACTCCGACCCCGTCGACCTCGCACGCAAAGGCATAGCCAAAGCCAAGCAAGACGGCAACGACGTCGTCATCATCGACACCGCAGGCCGCCTCGCCATCGACGAGCAGATGATGAACGAGATCGAGGCCATCAAGAAAGCGGTCAACCCCACCGAGACGCTCTTCGTCGTAGACTCCATGACTGGCCAAGACGCCGTCAACACCGCACGCGAGTTCAACGAGAGGCTCGACTTCGACGGCGTCGTACTCACCAAGCTCGACGGCGACACCAGAGGCGGCGCCGCACTCTCCATCCGTCAGGTCGTCAACAAGCCCATCAAGTTCGTCGGCACAGGCGAAAAAATGGACGCCGTCGACACATTCTACCCCTCGCGCATGGCCGACCGAATCCTCGGCATGGGCGACATCCGATCACTCGTAGAGAAAGCAAAAGCGCAAATCGACGAAGAGGAGGCCAAGAAGCTCCAAAAGAAAATCGCGCAAAACAAGTTCGATTTCGACGACTTCCTCAGCCAGATCCAGCAAATCAAGAAGATGGGCAACCTCAAGGAGCTCGCCTCTATGATTCCGGGCGTCGGCAAGATGATCAAGAACATCGACATCGACGACAACGCCTTCAAAGGCATCGAGGCCATAATACGCTCCATGACCCCCACCGAGCGCAAAAACCCGCAAATCATCAACGGCAGCCGGCGCAAGCGCATCGCCGACGGCAGCGGCACCTCCATCCAGGAAGTGAACCGACTGCTTAAGCAATTCGAGGAGACACGCAAAGTCATGAAACTCATGAACTCCAGCGCCGGACGCAACCTCGCCCGAATGCTCGGCAACAAGATGCAACAACGCTAATCCGCACACACCCATAAACCCACAACGATGATCAAAATCGACGGTAAAGAAACAGCCCGGCAAATCCGACAAGAAATAGCCGCCGAGGTCAAAACCCTCATCGCGCAAGGCCGCAAGCAGCCACACCTCGCCGCCATCCTCGTAGGCCACGACGGCGGCAGCGAGACCTACGTCGCGAACAAGATCAAGGCGTGCGAGGAGTGCGGATTCAAATCCTCGCTCCACCGCTTCGAAGACGACATCACAGAGACCCAACTCCTCGACACCGTGGCGCAGCTCAACGCCGACCCCGACGTCGACGGCTTCGTCGTACAGCTGCCACTCCCGCCACACATCTCCGAAGAGAAGGTCACAAGGGCCATATCCCCAGCCAAAGACGTCGACGGATTCCATCCACAAAACGTCGGCCTCATGTCCATCGGCGAACCCGCCTTCGTCTCCGCCACGCCGCAAGGCATCATAGAGCTCATCCGACGCTACAAAGTCCCGACAGCGGGCAAACACGCCGTCGTCATCGGGCGCAGCAACATCGTCGGCCGCCCCATGAGCATCCTCCTCTCACAGAAAGGCGTCGACTGCACCGTCACCCTCTGCCACAGCCGCACGCCCGACATAGCCCGGATTTGCCAACAGGCCGACATCATCGTGGCAGCCATCGGCAAGCCCGGCTTCGTCACCGCCGACATGGTACGCCCCGGCGCCACCGTCATCGACGTCGGCACCACACGAGTGGCAGACCCCACGTCGCCCCGCGGATGGAGACTTCGAGGCGACGTCGATTTCGAGGCCGTGGCACCAAAGTGCGACTTCATAACCCCCGTGCCTGGCGGAGTAGGGCCCATGACAATCTGCTCGCTCATGCAAAACACGCTCAAAGCCGCCAAGAACAACTACTAAAGTAACGACTCTAGTCGCAACGCCACGTATGTTCGACTTCTTCTGGTTCCTCAACTGCGCCCTGCAAGTCTTCGCCGCGGTGATGGCCATAAAACTCACGAGGCTCACAAAGATGAACATCTCATGGATCGTCATCTGCGTGGGCCTTGTCGTCATGTCGTCGCGCAGCATCATCCAGATAGTCAACGTCTTCGTGCCAGGCTTTGGCTTCGACACCCACGAGCCTTACACAATCGGCAACCTCGTCGTCTCATTCTGCCTCGCGCTCGGCGTCTTCCTCATAAAGAAGATGTTCGTCGTACTCAACCAGGCCGAGACACGCCAGCGCGAATACGACAAGATGCTCCTCAACACCACAATCATGACCGAGGAGAACGAGCGACGGCGCTTCGCCACCGAGCTTCACGACGGCCTCGGCCCACTCCTCTCCTCCATCAAGATGGGCTTCTCCGCCGTGGCCGACGACATCACCGACGCCGCCGTCCGCAAGAACCTCGAACTCGCCATAAACGAGGCCATAACGACCGTGAGGGAGGTCAGCAACAACATGAGCCCGCACATCCTCTCCAACCTCGGACTCCGACGCGCCATAATCAACTTCATCGGCAAAATTCCCTTCCCTAAGGACGTCAGCGTGAGCTACAACATCACCATCGCCGACAAACGATACCCCGCCACCAACGAGATTGTCCTTTACAGGGTTTTCTGCGAACTCTTCAACAACACCCTCAAACACTCA
>JAFPDB010000259.1 GCA_017390085.1 Bacteroidales bacterium
ACACAGTGCCGCAATTGCGGTTTCCAATACGCCCGGCCAGGTTTACAACCCTTTGTTTATTTACGGTCCTCCCGGTGTGGGCAAGACCCATCTGCTGTACGCCATTGCAAACGGCATCCGCAAGGGAAATCCCAATGCCAACATCGTCTATATCAAGGGTGACCAGTTTACCAACGAAAAGCAACGGCCTGGCATCTCCCTCATCATGATGTTGAGCGAGCAGCCCGAAGGCATGGCTGGCGTGATGCCGAGAATCTTGTCGTTTTGCTTGGCCAGCTCGAGTATGGTCTCGCCGAAAACGTCTTGGTAGAGAGGTGGGTGCGGCTCGTTGGATGGAGGGGAGAGGGGCTCACCCGTCTCGGGGTCGAAGCTACGGCCTACGGCGTGCCATTTTGTGGGGTCCTGCTCGGCTGCCTTGAAGCCTTTCCCTTTTACGGTTATGACGTGGAGCATCTTCGGGCCTTTGATTCGCTTGAGGTCGCGAAGGATGGAGACGAGGTACTTGACGTCGTGGCCATCGGTGGGGCCGAAGTACCTGATATTGAGGCCCTCGAAAATGTTGGTCTGGTGGTTGACGAGGTTTTTGAGGCTATTGGTGAGCTTGGTTATGAAGCTGTTGTTGCCTGTCGCGGAGTCGTTTTTTCGGTCGAGGTATTGTGAGAGCTTGTTTCGGATGCGGTTGTAGAAGCCCGAGGTTGAAATGTCGAGAAGGTATTGGCTCATTCCGCCGGTCACCTTGTCGATGGCCATGTTGTTGTCGTTGAGGATGACGAGCATATCGGGGCTTGCGGAGGCCATGTTGTTGAGGGCCTCGAAAGCCTCTCCGCCGGTTAGCGCGCCGTCGCCAATGACGGCTACGACGTGGCGGTCTTTCTCTCCGCTGAGGCGCGCGGCGATTGCCATTCCGAGGGCGGCTGAGATGGAGGTGGAGGAGTGTCCGACTCCGAAAGCGTCGTAGTCGCTCTCAAAAATATTTGGGAAACCGCTGATTCCGTTGAGCTTACGGTTGAATCGGAAGGCTTCGCGACGTCCCGTTAGAATCTTGTGCCCGTAGGCTTGATGGCCGACGTCCCAGACGAGTTTATCGTATGGGGTGTCGAAGACGTAGTGGATGGCCACAGTGAGCTCGACGACACCGAGGGATGCGGCGAAATGGCCGGGTGCGTGACTCATCTGCTCGATGATGAAATGGCGCAGCTCGTCGCAAAGTTGGGGCAGCTGGTCGACGCTGAGTTTCTTCAGGTCGTCGGGCGTTTCTATCGTCTGGAGCAGTTGGGACATTTTCGGTTGTCGGGAGGTGCGGAAAGTTTTAGAGCGTAATCGGGTGCAAAGATAGCTCTTTTTCGCGGCGGGTATTCACCAAAGGCGCTCGGCGAGGGGGGGAAAGAGCGCGGGGGGCAACGGTTTTCGGGAGTTTTTTTGAAGAGTGTTTGAGGGTGGCATGAAAAGAAGTCGCGGCACGAGTTGTAGGCTCTGTGCCGCGACGATGTAGGTAATGCAGGTTGATAAAGATAGCTCAGGTTTAGTCGACTATGACTTTGGTTGTCGTCCCGTCGACCTTGACGACGTAGACACCCTGCTCGATTGGGATGGAGCGTTGTGTAGTGGAGACCATGACGACTCCGGCGGTGTTGTAGACCTGGGCCTCTCCTTGGGCGCCTTCGATTTTGATGTGTCCGCGGGTTCCGTAGACTGTGACGGTGGTCGGGGCGTCGGGTTGTGATGACCATACGGCTCGGATGGTCTTGCCGGGGGCGGGGTTGAGGGCGCCTTCGGCTGCTCCGGCGACGGTGTAGGTCTGGGTGCCGGAAGTGACCCGGGCTGGGATGGAGATTGTTCCTTCGTAGGGCACGCCCTCCTGCGGCTCAATGACTTGCGCTGTGCCGTCGTCGTTGAGTTGATAGGAAATGCCGTCGACGACGAAACGGTTCATCTCGACAATGTTTCGGAACTTGGACCATACGGATGCGGCGCGGTAGAGCGGCGCGGTCCCTGCGGGGACGTAGAGTGTCGCGTTGTCGTAGACGGAGGGCATGAAATCTGTCTCGTCGATGGAGAAGGGGCGTTGCGTCATGACGATGACGGAGTCGAGGGTCTCGACACGCTGGAAGACGCTGTCGGCCATGGAGATCATAGTCGACGGGAAGAAGAAGGAGCGCAGGCCTGTGCAGCCGAGGTAGGCGTACTTGCCGATGGTTCGTATGGTGGCTGGGAGAGCGGCGTCGGTGAGGTCGGTGACGTGGTTGAAGGCGCTGCGTCCGATGGCGGTGACGGAGGCCGGGATGACGGAGGCCTTGGATCCGGCCACGAGGGTGTTGGTCTTTGTCTCGATGAAAGCGTTGCAGTCGTTGCGGCTGTCGTAGACCTTATTGGCGGGGTCGACGGTCATCCGGGTCACCTGGGTGTTGTAGGCGAAGGGGTTTTGGGGGCTGATGGTGGTGACGGTGGCGGGGAGGTTGACCTGGGTCAAGTTGGGATTTTGGCAGAAAGCCACGGCGCTGATGGTGGTGACGCTCTCGGGGAGGGAGAATTTGGTGAGGCCCGTGCGGCAGAAGACGTACTCCTCAATGACCGTGAGTTTTGAGGGTTCCTCGAAGTTGACCGTGGAGAGGGACTCGCAGAGTTGGAAACAGTATTTGCCGATGGACTCTACGGAAGCGGGGATGTCGATTGAAGAGAGCTTCTTGCAGGCGAGGAAAGCGTGTTTGCCGATGGAGCGGAGGCGCGAGGGGGTTTGGAAGTTGACACTCTCGAGGTTGATGCATCCGATGAAGGCGTTTGTGGCGATTTGCTCAACGGAAGCGGGTATGGAGACTGAAGTGAGCTCTCGGCTTGAGGCGAAGGCATTTTGTCCGATGGCGTTGACGGTGTAGGCCTTGCCCTCGAAAATGACGGAAGCTGGAATCTGGACGTGGCAGGTATACGTGTCGCCGGCGCATTGGCATTTGCCTTTGTAGGTTACGGCGGCGGTGGAAGTCGCGGCGTCGAAATCGTAGTAGATGCCGTCGACTGAGGTGTCGGAGGCGAGCGCGGCTATCGGCGCGAGGGCGAAGGCCGACAGAAGGGTTATGTTCTTGAGAGCGGTATTCATAGGGAAATCGTAGTTGATGATGGTTGGCAGAGTTGTTTTACGTAGAGAGCGTGGCAAAGTTCGGCGTTCAGTCGTTAATCTCGCGGTCGTGGAAGCCGATGAGGTAGAGAATGGTGTCGAGCCCATTGAGTGAGATGGCGTGCTGCGCGGTGGCCTTGACTTTGGGTTTGGCATGGAAAGCGATGCCGAGGCCCGCCTCTTGAATCATTGGCAGGTCGTTGGCCCCGTCGCCGACGGCTATGCACTGTTGGAGATGTATGTCTTCCTTAAAGGCGAGGAGTTTGAGGAGTTCGGCCTTTTTGGCACCGTCGACGATGTCGCCGACGTGCCGCCCGGTGAGCTTGCCGTCTTTCACTTCGAGCTCGTTTGCGAAGACGTAGTCGATGTCGAGCTTCTGCTTCAGGTAGTTGCCGAAGTAGGTGAAACCGCCCGAGAGGATAGCTGTCTTGTAGCCGCTTCGTTTGAGTGTCTTGAAGAGTCGTTCGGCGCCGTCGGTAAGAGGCAGGTTCTCGGCGATGTCTTTCATGACGGCGACGTCGAGTCCTTTGAGGAGCGCAATTCTTCGTTCGAAGCTCTGTTTGAAGTCGATTTCGCCCCTCATGGCGGAGGCTGTGATGGCAGAGACCTCTTCGTAGACGCCAGCCCTGCGCGCCAGCTCGTCGATAACCTCTGTCTGGATGATTGTGGAGTCCATGTCGAGGCAAACGAGGCGGCGGTTTCGGCGGAAGATATTGTCGGTCTGGAAAGCTATGTCGACCTCGCACCGTTTGGAGATTTCGATGAAATCGGTTTTGAGCTTGTTCTTGTCGGCGGGTGTTCCTCGGACGGAGAACTCGACTACGCTGAGGTCGTTGGTGTCGTTGGCGTCGTTGAGAGGGCGTCGGCCGGTGAGGCGGACAATCTTGTCGATGTTGAGGCCTTGCTCGCAGACGATTCGGGTGACCTCGGCGATGTGCTCACCGTCGAGTTTGTGGGCCATGAGTGTGATGATGTTCCTTGCCTTACCTTGTTGTGAGACCCAATCGTCGTAGTCGGCATGTGGTATGGGTCGGAACTTTATGGTGAGCCCGATGTTGTAGGCCGTGAAGAGCAGGTCTTTGAGGATGGAGGAGGAGTCTTCGGCCTCGTCGGTGATTCGGATTAGGAGTCCGAGGCTCAGGTCGTTGTGTATGACTGACTGTCCGATGTCGAGAATCTCGACCTTGTGGGCGGAGAGGACGCTGGAGATTTGTGAGGTCAGGCCTGGTCGGTCAGTTCCTTGGAGGTTGATGAGGATGAGTTCGCTCTTGTCTGTCATCACTTTAGTTTGGTCTGGGCGACCTCTCCAGCTGTCGTGATGGTGAAGATGACGGGGCCGTCGTTGCCACGTCCGAGTGCTGGGGTCGAGGCTGTAGGGATTTTCGATGTTTTGATTTCTTTGCCGTCGGCGATGGAGAAGATGCGCGCGAGCCCTGCGGTGGCGTCAAAGAGGGCGACAAGGCCTTCGGCGGCGGCGAAGCCGTCGAGTGTCTGTAGCTTGGTGGGCCATTGGGCGGCGAGTTTAGGCGCGGGGCCTGAAATGTCGTAGATGGCGGCGCTATGTGGTCCGGCGAGGATGTAGAGATTGTCGGACAATGGTCGCGCGATGTGGTTTTCTGCGATGCTGTCGGTCTTGAAGGTCTCGATTTTGCCGTCGGAGGGGGAGATCTTGACGAGCGAGCCGTCGGTTGTCGTTGTGACGAAATAGGAGGCATCTTTGGAGACGGTCATTTGAGAGTTGTGTCCGGGAGCGAGGGGCTGCGTTGAGAGGCGTTTTGCGCCTCTCCTGTCGGCGAAGTAGTAGGCGAAACGGTCGTTGAAGACGATGAAATCCTTGCCTCCGCAGACGAGGTGCCTGACCTGGTCGGCGAGCTGGGCCTCGGTCTTTAGTGGTTGCCAACCATCGACTCGTCGCGAGTCGGGCCCGAAGAGGTCGGGCCCGTTCTTGCAGGCGACGAAAATGCGCAGTGGGCTACCGTCGGAGTATGTGGCCGGGCTGGCTCCCGCGACGGAAGGTGATGAGAGCGTCACTGGGAAGGAGCCGACGTCGTTGCCGAGGCGGTCGATGATGTAGAGGGACCTGGCCGTTGAAAAGAGGTATTGCAACTTGCCGTTGGCGTAGAAATCGACTTGTGAGACGGGTCCGACGATGGGTCCGTCGATGGGCCTCTTCCAGAGTAGCATTCCGTCGGCGCCGATTAGGCAGAGTACGTTGTCGGCATCTTGGACGAGGCATTCGGAGAGGTTGGAGTAGTGGTTTTGGACAGCCCAGACGGGGCCTGATGTCGTGGTGTCGAGCCTCGTCTGCCAGGAGGCGGGTGAGGATGTGGCGTGCTGGCTTGCTTTTCGGGCTTCGGCGTAGACGGATATGTAGGGGAGCCGGCCAGCTATGGTGAGTTGTGAGGATATGGACGCGAAGGCGGCCCCTCCGGGTTTGTTGGTGGTCCGGAATCGGGCGCAATCGGAGCTAAAGCGTTGACGGAGCTCGGTGTAGGCTGTCTCGGTGTCGAGCGTGTTGCCGACGGCGTAGTCGGCGAGGACGCGTCGGAGGACGGCCATGTCGTCGGCGAGGACTATGGCGTCCTCGTAGCGGAAGAATAGTTTTGCGGGGATGTGGCGCCCGTTGAAGATGTTATTGAGGAAGAAGAGGTTGTCGGAATCGGAGAATCCGGCGTAGACGGGTATTGAGACGTTGCTGACCTGCTGGGCGTCGGCACGTCGGGCGACGACCCCTTCGGGGACGGCGCTTTTGCCTGGCGCGATTTCGGCGATGGCGATGGGTGGTGCTCCGCCGTGCATGGCTGTCAGGGCTTGGGCGAGAGTGGCTTGCGCCATGGTGCCTCCTCGTGTGTCGACGACGAGGAATGCGGTCTCGCGTGGGCGTGTGACGTCGTATTGGCAGAGGGCAAGTTCGGCGGAAAAGACTTGTGCGAGCATGGCCTCGACGTCGGCTCCCGCTTGGCGGAATATCTCGGATTGGGCCGTTCGGTAGGATATGCCAGCGGTGTCGGATGTCAGGAAGGAGGAGAATGCCGCCGAGGAGAGCCCTCTGGGGCCGGGTCCGATTTGCTCGATTGTCTGGACGCCCCTTGGTATTCGGCGCGCGATGTTGATGGCCTCGGAGTTTTCGCGTGCGGCGAGGATGTCGAGTGAGGGGTGCGGTGCGACGATGAAGCCGTCGGCGGCAACGCCATCGGGTGGGAAAGTTATGTCGATGGCGACCCAGTCGGCGCTGTTGGCCACGGCTCTGAGGGCGTTGACGAAACGTCCGGCAGGGCGTTGGTTGTAGGGGTTGTGTTTTCGTATCGCCCTCTCGTTGGCGAAGACGGAGGCTGGGGCGTTGGATGTTATGGTGCGTTCGATTGTGGCGAAAGTGGGGTCGTCGCGTAGTGTCGTTATGCTGTCGCTTCCGAAAGAGATGAGCAGGTCGGGGGTTGTCGAGGCGAAGAGGCATCCGCCTCCTGCGGCCATGAAGAGGGGTTGGGAGAAAGCTTTTTGCCTGAGGAGGAAGAGTCCGTGCCCTCGGACGGTGGTGTCGGTGATCTCGACTCCCTCCTGTCCTCGGAGCGCGTTCATGGCCTTGTGCCATTCGATGCGGTTGACGAGTGGGAAGGATGCGGCGAGTTGGGCTGTCGAGCCGTCGGGGAGGAGTGAGAAAGAGACGTAGAGGTCGCGGCGGGCGAGTGAGGGGTTGGAAATGACGTGTTCTGCGAAGAGAGAGTCGACACGTTGGGCGAGGCTGATGACGTCGTTGCCGCCGAGAATGTTTCGGAGTTCGGAGGCGTAGACTGCGGAATCGAGGTGTTGGGCGATGACCGTTCGGTCGCCAATACGGACGATGAGCGCAGCGTCGGATGGTAGGCACCTCATTGGCGACGGCGCCTTGTATCTTTTGTTGAGACCGATCCACACGGCCGTAGCGGCCACGATGAGGACGAGGGCCATTGCGGCCGCCGTCCATAAGATTCGTTTTGCGGGAGCAGTCATTTGTGTTGTCGGGGGAAAGGTTTATACGGTCTTCTTTTTGGAGGCGAAGAGGGCTCTCAGTATGGAGAAGAGCGTGTAGAGGAGGATTGTGAGGCTGATGCCTCCGATCCCGAGGAAAATGATGCTGAGGATTCCGACGACGAGGAGGACGACCCTGAGTTCGTTGCCGGCCCAAGAGAAGTGCTTGACTTTGAGCGAGAACATGGGGATTTCGCTAATGAGAAGCGCGCAGAAGACGGTGATGAGGATGAGTGTCGATGTGGGGTTGAGGATTTGCGTGAAGGTGTCGATATTGTCTGGGAGCATCCAGAAGAGCGAGGCGGTGAAGAGGCCTGTGGCGGTGGTGGTGAGTCCGAGGAAGCTTTCGGTCTGGCGGGTGTCGATGTTGAACTTGGCGAGACGTAGGCCGGCGAAGACGGCGAGCATGAGCGGCGCGGCTACGGTCGCAATTTGCCATCCCTCCATTTTCTCGAGAGGGAAATTGAGGTCGCCAGTGAGCAGGAGCCTCATGTAGGTGGAGTAGAGGGCTGCTGGCGCGAGTCCGAAGGAGATATTGTCGGCGAGGGAGTCGAGTTCCTTGCCCATGGGGCCGCTAACTCCGAGCGCCCTTGCGACGAAACCGTCGAAGAAATCGAAGGCGGCCCCGGCGATGATAAAGAGCGCGGCGAGCTGGAAGAGCCCTTCGAAGGCGCAGAGCGTGGCGATGACTCCGCAGAGGAGGTTGAGGGATGTTATGGTGTTGGGGATATGTTGTTTGATGGAGAAAGCCATTTTGTTTTTGGAGGTGTTAAGGGGTTGAATAGGACAAATTTAGCTAAATTATCAGAAAGGCAGAAGTGGAGACCTTGTGACCTCGACGGCGAGGATTGAGGTGTCGTCGAATGTCATTCCGTCAGATCTTGTTTTCTCGGCGAGTCGTGAGAGGTTGTCCATGAGCTGTGTGAGGGTGTTGGCGGACTGTATGATTTTGAGGACTTCGGGGAGGTTGCTCCCGACGGTGTCGCCATTGTCGACCTCAACGAGTCCGTCGGTGTAGGCAACGATGACGTCTCCTTTGGAGAGTTTGACCTTTCCGATGTCGACGCCAGGGAGCTCCTCGAGCATGCCGAGTCCTATGGAGCCGGCGTTGAGTTCGAAGATTTTGCCGGCGCTTTTGATGACGGGTGGCAAGTGTCCGGCGTTGACGTAGGTGAGTCGTC
>JAFPDB010000260.1 GCA_017390085.1 Bacteroidales bacterium
AGTTCTGCCCCAATAATAAGTTTCCCACCCTGTTGCCTCTTTTGTCGCGCAATATATTTGTTCCTCACATCGTTCCATTGTTGCCATAGTTCTCATTTCTATAACCGTTTGATGTCATGGTGAATTTGCTCCTTTAAAGAAGTTTGTTATCCCCTTCTCGCCCAATAAGAGCTTTTGCACACTCCCTCCCCCGTTGTCAACCCTTGTCAATTAAAGGAGTGTGTCGTTTCATAGAATTGCTTGTCGCTTTCAAACGAGTGCTGTTTCATCCCTATCCCCATTCTCTCCTCAATAAGAGTAGTTTCCACCACTCCTTCCCCCTTTGTCAACCCTTTTCACTTAATGGCGGTTGTAGTTTACAGAAGCTTGTCGTCTTCAAGCGAGACTTGTTTCGTCCCCAAACTCCCTTATCATCATAATAAAACAACAAAGACAACAAGAGAATTCTCCCTTGTTGTCTTTGTTATTGGTTTAATAACCTACTTAATCCTCATTCGTTGAGCGGGCTTGGATAATAAGGTACTTCGATGTTTTCCAGAATGCCGCTTTATCCTTGATTACCAATGCTTTCTTCTCTTCGTCAAGAATGTAGCTGCTCGCTGGGTGGCTCGTCAATACCTTGAATTTCCGACCCGTCAAAGGTATAACCTCTGTCACGGTCTTGTCAATCTTCGTAAACAGCTTTTCGTCAACGCTGCCGCTCATGATTTTCTTGCTGAATAGTCCTCCCTCAAGAAGGCCCTTCTCTTTCAAGACGCTCTTTTCGGCTATCAGGTAGAAGACGCTGTTCAGCTCGGCGGTCGTGTCGTCAAGTTTTGTCTGCGTCGCCGTGTTCACCGTCGTCAGCGAGTCTACGGTGTTCGTGATGTTGATTATGGCGTTGTTCAGGTAGCCAATCTCAACGTCTTTCTGCTGGAGCATCTCGTTCAACTTCGCTATTTCCGCGTTCTGCTGCTCTATCTGCTCCTGGAGTACGGCTATAATCTTGGCGTTCTCGCTGTTCTTGCCCAGTGCCTTGTTCAGCTTCCGCTGAAGCTCGTTCACCTTGTTCTTGTTGTCCACCAGGCGGGCGTAGATGGCCTGGATGTCGTTCTTCAGCTGGTCTTTGTCCGAACCCTCCGCGTTGGCCTGGACTGCAATGATGCCCTCCTTCTCCTTGATGTAGTTCAAGTTCGTGTGGACGTCTGCCAAGGTCGTGGCTATCAACGACATGCTGCTGTCTTTCAACGCCACTTGGTTAAACAGGGAGTCTATCGTCTTCTGCTGACGATCCAGTTGCTCCTGATTGCAACTGGCAAGTACCATTACGGCTGCGCCGAATGCAATGATTACTTTCTTCATTTTGCGTTTTTGATTATTGTTATGTTGTTTTGTAGGTCTCTCTTTCTATCGCCTCTTCACGATGACGTTTGCTCCGCCGGAGCGCCCTTAGGTCCACGGCTTCGCTCTCTTCGTCCTCGTTCTCGGGAGATTCTTCTTCCGGAGCGGCCCGACGCCATCCTTTGCCTCCAACCACTATCACTATCTCGCCCTTAGCGGGGCTCTCTTCAAAGTGGTTCTTCAGCTCACCCAATGTCCCGCGCACTGTCTCTTCAAACATTTTGCTTATCTCCCGACATACCGCTGCCTGCCGTTCCTGACCAAAAGCCTCGGCCATCTGGCCCAGTGTCTTGGTCAGTCTGAATGGGCTTTCGTAGAATATCATCGTCCTGGGCTCTTCCGCCAACCGGTTCAATACCGTCACCCGGCCCTTCTTGTTCGGCAGGAAGCCTTCGAAGCAAAACTTATCCGCTGGCAATCCGCTGTTCACCAATGCCGGCACAAACGCCGTCGCGCCGGGTAGGCACGATACTGTTATACCCCTTTCTACGCACCGCGTCACGATTAGATATCCGGGGTCCGAAATGCCAGGGGTCCCGGCGTCGCTCACAAGGGCGGCCGATTCCCCCGCGCCTATGCGCTCCGCGTACCTGTCCGCAACCTCATGCTCGTTAAACTTGTGGTAGCTCAAGAGGGGGGTCGTTATCCCGAAATGCTTGAACAAGACGCTCGTCGTGCGAGTGTCCTCTGCCAGGACGAACGACGCCTCACGCAATACGCGCAAGGCTCGGGCCGTTATGTCCTCCATGTTGCCGACGGGAGTCGGGACTATCGTCAACTGACTCATAAAAACCTCCGGTGCACCGCTTTCAAGAAGGCCTCTACTGTAGCGTCGCCCTCGTCCCATCCATACGTCTGACGGAAATACTCATACGCCTGGTTATACGACGATGCCGCGTTTACGGTCTCTATCGCGGCGTCAAACGCCATCTTGTTCCCTCCGAATAGCTCGCGCATATACAAGAACCTGTCGTTTATCCCCATCGCCTTGTTTATGTCGTCCTCTGGCGTCCCATACACCGCAATGTCCTGGCCCTTGCTCGTCGCCCCCCCTTGTCCCGATGCTTGTTTCGGCGCGGGGGTCGGCTTTGCCGCAGGCTCTGGCTCGTGTTGCTCCGCCAAAGCCGCCGTCTGGGCCTTGGGCTGATCTTTCGCAGGTTGGGCTGGAGCGTCTGCGGTGTCGCTTTTCAAAGGGTTTTCAAATACTATTTCAATGGCTTTCTCTGGCTCGCGCGGCGCCGCAATCTCCGCCAGTGGGTCGTCCATCGCCGCCAGTTCTTCCGCAAAGTAGTCTTCCACATCTTCCCGCTTTTTCGGGGCCTCGGGCTTCGCCTGTGGCATGTTTTTTGATTCTACATTCGCGGGCTTCTCAATCTCCATGGCGCGCTCCATCTTCGGCTCTGCCGATTGTGTCCTGACTTCGCCGGTCAAGGTCGAGCTGCCAGTCTGACACATGTTGTCAGTCGCCCAGTAGTCCAATAAGCGGATCTCTTTGCCTAAGCTATCATGTTTTTGGCGGAGTAGGTCCAGAAATGCCGAGCCTATTCTTTCTGGCTCGCGAAACGTTTCGACCAAGGTCTCGATCTCTCTGAGGTCGTTCTCAAGAAGATCTATGATGGCGTCTTTTTTCATCAAATATCACTGTCAATTGACTTCACAATCTACGCACAATCGCGCTTTTTGTTGCCATTCCGCGAATGTAGTTTTTTTTCGTTTCGGTTTAATTATTGTATTACCTTTGTTAGTACTTTCGCTTCCCAAAGACCACTCCTTTGCCATATGAACCTGCGTCTCACATACCTCATATTGCTTCTCGCGCTATCGGCCGTTTCCCCTCTCCCCGCGACGGCTGCCCTCACGCCGAAGCAGGCTTCTCCTCAAGACGACGGCTCCCAATGGTCTTACCAACTGCCCTACGCCGTCAAGCAGGCTCTCGACGGCGCCGACCGCTCGCTCATCTCACCTTTCCTCGCCGGAATGGTCGAGCTCCAGCTCCCCGATTGCTCGGGCATCTTCAGCAAGAAACAAGCCGAGATGATTCTCGCCAAGTTCCTGTCCCAACACCATGGCCTCACATACTCCGTCTGTAGAGAGGAGGCACTCGCCGATGCCACGCTCACCATCGGGCGCTTCGCCGGACAGAACGTCTCATTCGGGGTCTATCTGCTCACACAGTCCGTCAACGGCTCCAAACAGATTAAACAATTTAGAATAGAGGAACAAAAATGACCGATTTCGACGCTTATCTCAACGATTTCATCGACCGCTGCGTAAAAGAGGACGTAGGCGATGGAGACCACACCTCCCTCTCCTGCATCCCGCCCGACGCCACCGGACGCGCCCAGCTCATCATCAAGCAAGACGGAGTCCTCGCCGGCGTCGACGTCGCACGGAAGATTTTCTCCCACATAGACCCCTCTTTCTCTTTCGAGCAAATACTCAACGACGGAGACCGCGTCAAGAAGGGCGACATCGCTTTCCGAGTCAACGGCCGCACACAAGCACTCCTCCTCGCCGAGAGGCTCGTACTCAACGTCATGCAACACATGAGCGGCATCGCAACGACAACCGCTACCTACGTCGCCAAGCTCCAAGGGCTACACACCCAGGTCATCGACACCCGCAAAACAACCCCTGGCATGAGGCTGCTCGACAAGATGGCCGTCAAGATCGGAGGCGGAGGAAATCACCGAATCGGACTCTTCGACATGATTCTCCTCAAAGACAACCACGTCGATTTCGCCGGTGGCATCGACAAGGCCATCACACGCGCACACGAATACCTCAAGAAGAACGGAAAGGACCTTAAAATCGAAATCGAGGTCCGCAATTTCGACGAACTCGACCAGGTCCTCGCCATCGGAGGTGTCGACCGCATCATGCTCGACAATTTCACCCCACAACAGACCCGACAGGCCGTCGCCCAAATCGCCGGCAAGTACGAGACCGAGTCCTCCGGAGGCATCACCATGGAGACACTCCGAGACTACGCCGAGTGCGGAGTTGACTTCATCTCCGTCGGCGCCCTCACACACCACGTCGGAAGCCTCGACATGAGCCTCAAAGCCTACTGACATTGAGCCGCATCCTCGCCATAGATTACGGCAAAAAACGCTGCGGAGTCGCCGTCTCCGACCCCCTACGGATCATCGCCAACCCTCTCGACACGGTCCCTGCCAACCAGCTGCTCAAGTTCATCACCGACTACGTCGCACGTGAAGATGTACAGACAATCGTCATCGGAGAGCCGCACAAACTCGACGGCTCCGACTCCGAGACGATGACATACATCCGCCCCTTCCTCCGACAACTCAAAAAGGCCCTGCCCGACATGCAAGTCGAGATGGTAGACGAGAGGTTCACAACCAAAATCGCCACGCGGGCCATGATCGACGGAGGCGTCTCCCGAAAAGACAGAAACAACAAGAGCGGACTCGTCGACAGGGTCTCCGCAACAATCATCCTACAGACATATATGGAGAAACTCCGCTTAGCGACTTCTCCCTCAACCTTTTGATTTTAACTACTTTAGCTTCAATATTAATGATTCTTCCCGTCTATCTCTACGGCCACCCCGTCCTCCGAAAGGTCTCTACCGACATAACCCCCGACTACCAAGGCCTCCCCGACCTGATCGCCAACATGTACGAGACAATGTACAAGTCCGAGGGCATCGGCATCGCGGCTCCCCAAGTCGGTCTCCCTATCAGGCTCTTCGTCATCGACGCCACGCCACTCGCCGAAGACTATCCCGAGGTCAAGGATTTCAAGCGCATCTTCATCAACGCCCACATCACACGTCTCTCCGACGAGAAGATGGAGACGGTCGAGGGATGCCTCAGCCTCCCTGGCATCAGTGAGCCCGTCAAGCGTAGCACCCAGATCGAGATAGAGTACGACGACGAGAATTTCAACCACCATAAGGAGGTCATCAAAGGCTACGCCGCTATAGTCGTCCAGCACGAATACGACCATCTCGACGCAAAGCTCTTCATCGACCACCTAAGCGCCCTTCGCAAAAGGCTCATCAAATCCAAGCTCCTCAATATCGCCAAGGGCAAGGCGCGTGTCTCCTACAAAACAGTTTCTGCTTAAACAATTTTTTCACAGACTTCCAGTTCTTTCATCAAACACAATATGAAATTCAGCGTCCAAAGCGGAGAACTCCTCTCCCGACTCCAAACCATGGGTAAGGTCATCGACGAGAAAACCTCTCTCCCGGCTCTCGCCAATTTCCTCTTCTCCATACAAGGCAACATCCTCACTCTCACTGCCGCCAACAGCGAGATGCGGATGACCTCCACCATCGAAATCAACAATATGGAGGGCGACGGCAAAGTCTGCATACCTGGCAACAAACTCACCGAGTACATCAAGTACCTGCCCGAGCAACCAGTCACTTTCACCATCCCCGACGGCTCGCTCTCACTCGAGATATCCTCTCTTTCCGGTAAGTCCGATCAGGTCTGCGCCTCCGCCGACGACTACCCCGAGACCGCCGCCGACATGAACGAGGTCCGAACAATACATATCGCCGAAGAAGCACTCCTCGCCGGCATTAGCTCAACGCTCTTCGCCACCGCCAACGACGACCTCCACCCCGTCATGAACGGCATATTCTTCGACATTGAGCCCGGCAAGGTCTCTTTTGTCGCCACCGATAGCCACAAGATGGTCCGTTGCATCCGTACCGACGTCGACACCGCCGACCAGACCGCAAGTTTCGTCCTCAACAAGAAACCAGCAACCATCCTCAAGAGCATCATCGGCCGCTCCGACGAGATGGTCTCCGTCACCTTCGGCTCCCGCAACGTCGTTTTCGACACCCCGGCCTACCGCTACTCCTGCCGCCTCACCGAAGGACAATACCCACTCTACCGTTCCGTAATCCCAGAGAACAACGACTGCCGTATCGTCGTCAACCGTGCCGACTTCATCAAGGCCATGGCCCGTGTCTCCGTATTCGTCGACGCGTCCCGGCTCGTCAAATGCGAGATTTTCTCCAATTCCATCAACATCAGCACACAAGACCTCGATTTCTCATGCTCCGCCAACGAGTCCCTCCCTTGCGACTACCAAGGACGTGACATGACAATCGGTTTCGGCGGGCAGCACCTCAGCGACGCCCTCAACAACATCAGCTCACAAGACGTTGAGATAAGCCTCTCCGACCCCTCCAGGCCAGGACTCATCAGCCCCGTAGGCTCCGACGACAAGAGCGACCTGCTCATCGTCATCATGCCTATGCGCATCTAAACCAAAGGATGATAGTTTTCCCTAACGCCAAAATAAACATCGGCCTCAATATCGTGGACGTCAGACCCGACGGCTACCACGATATTGAGACCGTTTTCGTCCCTGTCGGCTTCTCCGACATCCTCGAGGTCATAACGCCCGAAGAACAGGCGCCCGGCGGTCTCGTCTGGAATTCCGACGGCATCGATGTCAACGTACCCGTCGAGAAGAACCTTTGCGTCAGGGCTTTAAGAGCCCTCCAAGCTCAGGTGCAGCTGCCAACCGTCGGCCTCTCGCTCCACAAGATAATCCCCAATGGAGCAGGCCTCGGAGGCGGCTCGTCCGACGCCGCTTACGTCCTCACCGCGCTCAATTCGCTCCTCAAGCTCAATATACCCCCCACGCGCCTCCATCAGATCGCCGCCTCCATCGGCGCCGATTGCCCATTCTTCATCGATTCCAAACCCGTCTACGCCACCAGCAAAGGCGACGTCTTCGAGCCAGTCGATTTGTCACAATTGCGCTCCACGTCGGTCGTAGTCGTTGTCCCCCAAGGCCACGTCTCCACGGCCGAGGCCTACAGCAACATAC
>JAFPDB010000261.1 GCA_017390085.1 Bacteroidales bacterium
AATGAAAACGGTTTCGTAGTTGTTCATAAAACTTACGGTGGTTGTTATGCGTTTATAAAAACGGTGCGAATTTAGTATATTTCTGAGAAATAAGCAAGGGCAGATTGTTGAATGGGGAGAAAATATGGCGTGGTCGGGCTCGGGTGACTCGAGTCAGACGATGTTGTCGGAATGGCCGGAGAAAGTGAGGTGGGCGGGGCCGCAGAGATGGATGTCGTCGAAAGCGCCGTTGCCAAGGTCGTTGAAACGGACTTGGAGGTCGCCCCCGCGGGCGGAGACGAGGAAAGGGTGGCGGGTGTTGGTAGAGATGGCGGCTGCGATTGCGGCGGCTGTTATTCCCGTTCCGCAAGCGAGGGTCTCGGCCTCGACACCTCGCTCGTAGGTACGGATGGCGATGTGGGATGGGCCAATAGTCTTGACGAAATTGACATTGACTCCGTCGGGGGCGAAGCGGTTGGAGAAACGTATTCGCGGGGCTTCCGCCATGATGTCGACTTGGTCAAGGTTGTCGACAAACTCGACGTAGTGTGGAACGCCGGTATTGATTTTGAAGGCCCTCTCCCCTACTCTTTCTGTTGTTTTGACGGGCGTCATGAGGAGGTCGACCCAATTCTTATCGGGGAAGGCGACAGCCGAGTGGGGTCCGTCGTCGGCGATGAATTGGAATGGCTCGTTGGGCGCAACGACACCTTGGCGGACGGCAAAGCTACATATGCAGCGGGCTCCGTTGCCGCAAAAAGAGGCTCGGCTGCCATCTTGGTTGTAGTATATCATCCGGAAAGGGAATCTGTCGTCTTTGGACAAGAGAAGAAGCCCGTCGGCTCCGATGCCGAAGCGGCGATCGCATAGACGTGCTATATCGTTGGTTGAGAGGCTGTTGTATGTGCCAGAGATATTGTCGAGCATGACGAAATCGTTGCCCGCGCCTTGGTATTTATAGAAATCGACTACCATGTGTTACAGAGGTCGTTATGGGCTGTAGGGTGCTTGGGAGCCTCCAATTAATTCGTGAGTTGGAGGGAGGTGGCCATTTTCGCTCGTTTGTCAGATTTGGCTGAGGATGGAATTGTCGCACTCGAGAGTGCGCGCGGGGAACGAGGCGATGACGTTGTGGTTGTGTGTGGCCATTACGATTGACTTGCCCGATGCGTTGATCTGGACGAGGAGCTGCATGAGGTCGTTTGTGGTGTCGGGATCGAGGTTGCCCGTGGGCTCGTCGGCGAGGATGAGGGATGGGCTATTGAGAAGCGCGCGCGCGATGGCGATTCGTTGCTGCTCGCCGCCGGAGAGTTGGTGGGGGCGTTTGTAGCCTTTGTTGATCATGTCGACTTGGGCAAGGACCTCGCGGATTCGCTTGTCCATATCGACCTTTTTGCGCCAGCCGGTTGCTTTGAGTACAAACTCGAGATTGTCGTAGACGGAGCGATCGGAGAGGAGTTGGAAGTCTTGGAAGACGATGCCCATTCGGCGGCGGAGGAAAGGAATCTCAGCGGGACGGATTTTCTGGATGTCGTATCCGGCGACGAATCCGGCCTTTCCCTCGAAAGGCAACTCTGCGTAGAGTGTCTTGAGGAGGCTTGACTTTCCGCTGCCGACTCGTCCGATGACGTAGACGAACTCGCCTTCCTTGATTTCGAGATTGACATCTCGGAGGACGATGTTGTCCTCTTGTGAGACTGTGGCGTTTTGAATCTCGATTATGTTGCCGTTTTCGTTGACGGAGGATTGTGGTTCGGTCATGATCACCTGAAAATTTTACGTTGGTTGAGGGCGTTATGGTAATTGCGGGCATTGCGCTGGTGTTGAGCGAGCGTCCGCGCGAAATCGTGTAGACCGCTGCCGTCGGGTCGTGCGCAGAAGTAGAGGAAGTCTGTGTCTGCGGCATTGAGGACTGCGTCGATGACCCGTTTGGAGGTTATGCGGATGGGGCCTGGGGGTAGGCCGGGGTGAAGGTAGGTGTTGTAAGGCGATTCGACCAAAGCGTCGGCGTTGGTGACTCTCCGGATGGAGAAATCGCCAAGCGCGAATTTGACTGTTGGGCAGGCTTGGAGCGGCATATTGATGCGAAGCCTGTTGATGTAGACGCTCGCGATACGCCGTTGGTCGTCGGGGTTGTTGCTCTCCTCTTCGACGATTGAGGCGAGGATGGAGACTTGGAGTGGAGTGAGGTTGAGGGAATCGGCCTTGTGCTTGCGTTCGTCGGTCCAGAAGCGCTCGTACTCCTTACGCATCCGCTGCAAGAAAGCGCAGGGTGCGGTATTCCACCAAAGTTGGTATGAGTCTGGGAGAAAGAGTGCCGGCGCGTGCTCGGGTGAAAGCCCCCACGCTTCGAGGGCATCGGGTGAGGTCATGGCTTGGTAAAGCTCGGCGGAATCTGGCTCAATGTATTTGGCGACCACTCCCGCGAGCGACTGTATGGAACGGACGTTGTTGAAAGTGACGTTGACGGGCTTTTGACTGCCAGAGCGCAGGATCGAGACGAGCTGATAGGCTGACAGATTAGGTGTAAGCTCGTATCGTCCGGACTTGACATTGGCCGTGTAGCTCATGAGGGCCGCGACTAAGTCGAGAGCGGACTCGTCGGCGAGGAGGTTCTTGGAATTGAGTAGTAGCTTGACGTCGTCGTAGTTGGCTCCGGTGGGGACGTAGAGGTATTCGACCTTGCGGTCTTGAAGGTTGAGGACAGGGGAGACTGTGTAGCGGCGGAGGGCGAAGAAAGCCGATATGGCGACGGCGACCAAAAGGGTCCCGATTGTGAGGATTACTTTCTTCGGTTTTATGGAGGAGTAGCTCC
>JAFPDB010000262.1 GCA_017390085.1 Bacteroidales bacterium
AGAAAGACCTGAATGAGTGGACTCGTATCGAGCTCTCTTTCGATGCTCAGAAACTCAAAGGCGAAAACGGAGGCTCTGAATTCGAGATTATCGACCCCAAAGGCGCATCTTTCGCCTTCATGAAAGGCATCAGCCTTACCAACAAATTGCCAATATTCCTTGACCTCGGAGGCCGTCTCTCTTGGACGCACAAGAAGGACGAGTCGCACGACGGCGACATGAAATGGACCTTCATGAACATCGCCGTTCCCGTCAACGCCGCCTACAAGCTCGCTTTCGCAAGCTCGCCAAATGTCACCATCGTTCCATTCTTCGGCCCCAACTTCAAGTTCAACTTCTATGCACGCGAGAAGTGGGATGGTAACGATGGTCACGAATCGAAGTCCAACCTGCTGAAGGAGGAAGAAGGTGATGCGAAAATCTTCCAGTTCGGCCTTAATCTTGGAGTGGGCGTTAACCTCCGTTCCTTCTACGTCGGCTACAACTTCCAGCCCGACCTCTCTCCTTTCCAGAAAGAAGGTAGCTATAAAACCAAGACTCTTCAGAACTACGTGACTGTCGGCATCAACATTTAGCCGTAGCCCGTATGTCAATACCGAAGGCGAAGGAATCCATCTTCCTTTCGCCTTTTTCTTTGCTATCTTAGCGGCAAATACCAATAAATCGTTATAAATCATGTCCTTTTCAAATGGAGTCCCTTTTGTCGACTCCCTGAAACGCGGCTTCCTATTCTACTCCTTTTCAGCAATCATAATTGCCGTTCAATTCATCTTCTACATGTACGGCAATCCCGTGGTCGAACTGATGGATTTCGAAGGATGGCTCTTTTTCGTAGCGTCTTGCGTTAGTCACGCTTCGCAGGTGGCCTTAATCCCTTTCATCGCATACTTGCTCATAGCTGCCGTGCGGCTGCCGCGTATCGCCACGTTTGTCCACGTCCTGTTGGTCGTATTGCTGTGCGTATTGAACTTTGTCAACGAGCAGGTCTTCGCGCTCTATCGTTTCCACATCAACGGTTTCATTCTCAATATGTTCTTTGGCGACAGCGCGAGCGAAATTTTCACTTTCGACACCATGCTCTACGTCAAGGAAGCACTGGCTCTGATTGCCCTCGCAGCCGTCGTGACGGGCTTTTGGTGGCTCTCCAAAACCGTTTGGGGCAAGTTCCGGAGGGCATTCGCTTGGCCTGTCATCACCTTCTTTATCGTCTGCACACTCTTCGCCCATGGATGGCACGTCTACGCATCCTATATGCAGCACCAGTCCGTCGTAAAGAGCGCAAGGCTTATTCCATACTACTTCCCCATGACAGCCTACGGTTTCATGGTCAAACACGGGTTCGTCGCGCCCGACAGCTACCGCAATATCGCCAATTCGAGCGTCAGAAGCTCCGACCTCCAATACCCTCTCACCCCGTTCGACAAAGTGTCCCCCGATAAGAAGCCAAACATCCTTCTCATCCTCATCGACTCTTGGAACCGACGCGCCCTGACCGAGGAATGTATGCCCACGGCCCACGCCTTCGCCCAAAAGAACCAATGGTTCGTCAACCACGTAAGCGGGAGTAATGGCACACGAAGTGGCGTCTTCAGCATATTCTATGGCCTCTCATGCTACTATTGGGAGGCCTTCGAGGCCTCGCGCATCACGCCCCCTCTCGTCGACCGCCTTCTCGAGCTCGGCTACGACTTCCAAGCCTACCCGAGCGCTCCGCTTTCCGACCCCCCATTCGCCAGGATGCTCTTCCCGAACGTCCCAAATCTCAATGTCTCAACAGAGGGCGAGACCGTCCTCGAGCGCGACAACCGCTTGGCCGACAACTTCTTGCGCGACATCGAGGCTCGCACCGATTCCTCGGCCCCATTCTTCTCTTTCCTATTCTTCGACCTTCCGCACAGCTTCCAATTACCTAAGGATAAGAACGTTAAGTTCCAACCCGCGTGGGATTATGCCGACTATACCAAGCTAAGCAACGAGCTGGATCCCGAGCCATTCTGGAATCTCTATCGCAACACCTGTTATCAAGACGATCTGATTCTCGGCAGGATTTTTGACGCGCTCGAACGAAAGGGGCTGATGGACAACACCATAATCATCCTCACCGGCGACCATAGTCAAGAGTTTAACGAGAACCACCGAAACTACTGGGGACACAACGGCAATTTCTCTGTCCATCAGATTGGCGTACCACTCATTTGCCACTTTCCCGATGCCGCCGAGCCCCGACAGTTCTCACACCGCACGACACACTACGACATCGTGCCAACTCTCATGAGCCAATACCTCGGCGTCCGCAACGACTTGGCCGACTACTCGGCCGGTCATCTCCTTACCGATTCTGTCCCAAGGGCTTGGCACGTTGTCGGAAGCAATCTCAACTACGCTTTCATCATCGAGGGCGACTCAATTCTCGAGAAGACGGCCGACGGCGCTCTCGACGTCTACGATGCCAAACTCAATCCCGTGACCGGCTACAAACTCCCAGCGCGTGAGTTCAACGCCGCCATGAACCAATTGAACAAATATTTCAAGTAGAGGCGCAACGCAATGTCAACTAATTGATTAACTTTGCCACCGTTCTGCGCAGTCTCTGGTCGAACAAGGGTGTCGGCGAATACTGCGTTTTGTAAAACCCATATTGTTCTAAACAAAACAATGGATTTAATCAAAATTGCTCAAGACGCCTTCAAGAGCGGCGTCGAGTTGCCATCTTTCAAGTCTGGCGACACTGTTTCCGTCTCCTACAAGATCAAGGAGGGCAACAAAGAGCGTATTCAGGTCTTCAAGGGCGTTGTTATCCAGATCAAAGGCGAAGGTGTAGGCAAGCGCTTCACCGTCCGCAAAATCTCCAACGGCATCGGAGTTGAGCGTATCTTCCCGATGAACTCGCCTTTCATCGACAAGGTCACTGTCGACCGCATCGGCAAGGTTCGTAGGGCTCGCCTCTACTACCTCCGCGGTCTTACCGGCAAGAAGGCCCGTATCAAAGAGAAGAGAAGATAATTCCACTTCTCCGAGAGAAAACAAAACCACCCGTCAAGCGTAGCGCATGACGGGTGATTTTGTTTTACGTCAACTGGTTGCAAAGATGCGTGGGACGACGCCTACTTTTTTAGAGAGAACAGAAAAACCAGCCCACCTCCGCGGCGGTTCATCGCGCTTATCGTACCTCCATGACGAATAACGGCATTCTTCACAATGGCGAGCCCAAGACCTGTACCACCCATCGCACGGCTTCGTCCCTTGTCGACGCGGTAGAAACGCTCAAAGAGCCGTGGAAGGCACTCCTCTGGCACGCCGACGCCGTTGTCCGAGAACTCAAAGAACCACGACCCGCGGGTCTCATGCCCCTTAACATTTATCGTAGTGCCGTCGCCCGAATAGGCTATCGCATTGTCCGTAAGGTTGCGGAAAATGCTGTAAATCAGCGAATATTCGCCCCTTACGCTGACGTTTTCTGGCAGCTTGTTGCAAAACGTCATCTTGTGTTCCGCGCGCTGAAGGGCCGTGTCGTTCATCACAGTGGCGATTATGGCCGATATGTCCACAGGCTCGTCGGACAGCATCTCCTTGCCCATGTCGTCCAATCTGTTCAGTGCCGAGATGTCCTGAATCAGAGCGCTAAGTCGCTTTGTCTGGGCAAAACAACGCTCCATAAACCGAAGCCTCATCTCCTCAGAGATGTCCTTATTCGTCAACAGTGTCTCCATATAGCCGTGGATGCTCGCCACGGGCGTTTTCAGCTCATGGGCCACGTTTTGCGTGAGCTCCTTCTTGAGGCGGGTCTGCATCTCTTGCGTCTCCTTTAGCTTCTTATACAGGCGGACTATCCGTTTGGCTATGTCGCCAAGCTCGTCGTTATGAAACGACTCTATCTCTTTCTCCGTCAACTCCTCGTTCCGGTCCGCCTTCAACGCAAAGTTCTGTAAGCTCTCGATATTGTTACCCAGACGAATCAGGAATTGCCACAGAATCAACGACAAAAGGCACAATAGGAACAACGCGAACCATATGTAATGCTGGTCGGCCTTGAGGTTGTCGATTAACACCTCGTCGTAGGGTAGGGCGGTGCGGACAAATACTTTGGCGGCTGGGAAGTATGTTGCCGAGTAGAAGTACGCCCTTCCCGTCGTCGTGCTGTTCCTGTCGAAGTCGCTTCCAGAGCCTTCGTTCCGCGCCCCGCGTATCTCCAGCCGGTCGGCATGGTTCACCATTGTTGTCACATCGCCATGCTCACTGTCGTAAAGTACCCTACCGCCCTCGTCAATTATCGTAAGGCGTAAATTACTGACAGGCAGAGCCTTCATGATGCTGTCGGGGTGTGAGAACTCACCGCCGCTACGCTCTATCTCGCCGTATATCCTGTAGTTGTACTCCTGAAGCTGAGAGTTTATGGCGTCGCGTTTATACTGGCGTTCGCGACTCTGCTGAAAGAGGATTAAGGAGGCTGCGAATATTGCGAAAATGCTAAGTACGCACAAGAAAAGCCTTTGCCCAACGTGTAGTTTCGGAATCTTCATGACAGCTTATTCTTCAAATATGTAGCCAAAGCCAAGTCGTGTGACGATGTTGTCAGCATATCGACCAATTTTCTTGCGTATTCGCGTTATGTTCACGTCCACCGTCCGGTCCGAGACCATCACATCGTCCGGC
>JAFPDB010000263.1 GCA_017390085.1 Bacteroidales bacterium
GCCCCCTCGACCTCCGTCAGCAAGTCGTCCTGACGGCCCTGCTCTCCTTGCCATCCATTTTGGCGATGGTCTCCCACGTCCTGATGGAGTACATCGACGCCGCCATGGTAGGACGCCTTGGCGCCGACCCCTCGGCCTCGGTGGGGCTCATGGCTTCGAGCGCGTGGATGATATGGGGGCTGTGCAGCTCAGCCGCGACGGGCTTCTCCGTCCAAGTGGCACACCTTATCGGGGCGCGCGACGAGGCCGGGGCGAGGAGCGTCGTGCGTCAAGGGCTCACATCCACGCTCCTGTCGTGCCTCGCGGTCATGGCTGTAGCTCTCGCCATCAGTGGCCAGCTGCCGCGTTGGCTGGGCGGGGCCGACGAGATTTGCCCCGACGCTACGGCCTATTTCCGCATCGTGACGCTCACACTGCCTTTCACGCAATTGGTCATGCTCTTTAGCGGCGCCCTCCGCAGCAGTGGCAACGTCGTGGTCCCGAGCCTCACCAACGCCGCCATGTGCCTGCTCGACGTCGTTTTCAACTTCCTCTTCATCTTCCCCGCGCGCCATGTCTCGCTCTTCGGGGTGGGGTTCGAGGTCCCCGGGGCAGGGCTTGGAGTACGTGGCGCGGCTCTTGGCACCATGGCGGCGGAGTTCTCGGCGGCTGCATTTCTCGCTTGGTATGTCGTCTCCCGCTCCAAGCCGCTGCGCCTCTCGGCCGAGAGGGGCTCTTTCCTTCCGAGCCGCCGGTGCCTCTCGCGGGCTGCGCGCATCGCCCTGCCCATGGGCGTGCAGCACATCGTCATGACGGGGGCGCAAGTCGTCTCGACGGGCATCGTGGCACCGCTTGGCAAGATGTCCATTGCCGCCAATTCGTTCGGCGTGACGGCCGAGAGCATCTGCTACATGCCCGGCTACGGCATTGCCGACGCGGCCCAGACGCTCGTGGGTCAGAGCCTCGGGGCTGGCCGTCGCCAGCTCATGAGGGGCTTCGCCCGCGTCACGGTCGTCATGGCCATGGCCGTCATGAGCCTCATGGGGGTGCTGATGTATTTCGGAGCGCCGCTCATGATGGAGCTCCTCACGCCCGTGGCGCAAATCCGCGAGCTGGGTGTCGAGGCGTTGCGCATCGAGGCCTTCGCCGAGCCCATGTTCGCCGCCTCCATAGTCTGCTACGGCGTGTTCGTCGGGGCGGGCGACACCCTGAAGCCTTGCGTCATGAACTTGGCGAGCATCTGGGCGGTGCGCCTCTCCCTTGCGTGGCTCTTGGCACCCTCTTTCGGCTTGGCCGGCGTATGGACGGCCATGTGCGTCGAGCTATGTTTCCGAGGGCTGATTTTTCTTGCACGGCTTAGGTGGGGAAAGTGGGATCGGGCGATGCTCAAATAGTTTTCAAATCCTTTTCAAATAGCATTTTAAAGACAATATTCAACGACCATGGAAATCATCAAGGACAAGGTCTTCGGCGGCGAGAGGCCTCTCTACCGCTCACATGATCTTAGGCTCGAGAACGTTGTTGTGACGGCCGGCGAGAGCGCCGTCAAGGAGTCGAGAGACGTCGAGGCCACTGGCTGCCGCTTCGAGGGCAAGTACCCCTTCTGGTGCGCTGACCGCTTCGTAATCCGCGACTGCCTTTTCACCGAGGGCGCAAGGGCGGCAATCTGGTATTCGCGCAACCTCGCCATGTCGTCCACCGTCGTCGAGGCCCCAAAAATGTTTCGCGAGGTCGATGGACTCGAGCTCACCGACGTGAAGCTCCCCAACGCCGCCGAGACGCTATGGCATTGCAAGAACGTCAAGCTCCGGAATGTCGAGGCCAATGGCGCGGACTACATCTTTATGCACTGCCAGAACGTCGAAATCGACAACCTTACGCTCAATGGCAACTACTCGTTCCAATACTGCAAGAACGTGACAATCCGAAACTCAGTCCTCAACACCAAAGACGCCTTCTGGAACACCGAGAACGTCACGGTCATAGACTCGGTCCTCAACGGCGAATACCTCGCATGGTATTCCAAGAGGCTGACGCTCATCAATTGTCAAATCATTGAGACACAGCCTCTATGCTACGCCCAAGACCTAAAATTGAGGGGATGCAGGATGGCGCCCGATGCCGACCTGGCTTTCGAGTATAGCGAGGTCGACGCCCAAATCGAGGGGCGAGTCACGTCGGTCAAGAACCCCACCTCGGGACACATTGTGGCCGACTCCATCGGCGAGATTATCTTGGATCAAAACGTCAAACAACCAGCAAATTGCGTAATAGAAGTGCGCAATTAGGCATACCTTTGCCCTAAACTGCAACACTCCCATGAACTACAATTTCGACAAGCACACCGACCGTCGCCGTAGCGACTGCTGGAAGTGGGATATCGACGACCCGCGGGCCGATGTCATCCCCCTATGGGTGGTGGACATGGATTTCGAGGCCGCGCCAAAAATCGTCGAGTCCTTGCGCCAAAGGGTCGAACATGCCGTCTTCGGCTACACCAAGGTCCCCAACTCTTTCTACGAGGCCATTCAGGGGTGGTATTCCCGCCGCTATGGATGGAGCGTCCAGAAGGATTGGATTCTCTACACCACGGGTGTAGTGCCTGCTGTTTCGGCCTCCATCATGGCGCTCTCGGGTGGTGAGCCGTGCGGCGTCTTGTGCCAAACCCCGGCCTACAACCATTTCTTCTCCTCAATCCGCAATTGCCGTTGCCACCTTGTCGAGAACCGACTCGTAGCCAATGGCGACACCTACGACATTGATTTTGACGACTTCGAGCGCAAAGCCGCCCTCCCCGACACCAAAGTTTTCCTGCTTTGCAGCCCCCACAATCCCACGGGGCGCATATGGACGGTCGAAGAGCTCCGGCGTATGGCCGCGATTTGCAGGTGCCACGGCGTCAAGATTATCGCCGACGAGATACACAGCGGCATCATCATGCCCGGACACTCTTTCACACCCTTCGGCGCCATTGGCGAAGAGTTCCAAGACGACGCAGTCGTCACGGCCTCATGCTCAAAGAGTTTCAACATCGCAGGGCTTCAGATTAGCTACCTGATTGTCAAAGAGCCGCGGCTCAGGACCGCCGTCAACAGGCAGGTCAACGTCAACGAGGTTTGCGACGTCAATCCCTTCGGGGTCATCGCCCTCCAAGTGGCTTTCAACGAGTGCGAGGATTGGCTCGACCAGATGTGCCAATACGTGTGGGCCAACTACCAGTTCCTCGTCGATTTCTTGGCTGCCCACTTCCCAGGCTGGAAGGCCTCGCGCCTCATGGCCACCTATCTCGCATGGGTCGACTGCCGCGCTTCGGGGCTTAGCTCAAAAGAGCTTGGCCATAAGCTCTTGGACGAGGCGGCAGTGAGAGTCGCGTCGGGCGACATCTATGGCGAGCCGTCGGGCTTTATCCGCATCAACCTCGCCTGCCCGCGCCAGCGTCTCGAAGAGGCCCTGAGCCGAATTGCCAAAACTTTTGCCAAATGACAGAAACCAGAGAGGCCGAACTCCTCCCCCTGGCCCTGCAAGCCGCCGCCCAAGCCGTGCAGGCCATAATGGAGGTCTATCAGGGCGACGCCGATTTCGGCATCCGACAGAAGGAAGACGACACCCCCGTGACGCGGGCCGACATGGTCAGCAACGAGCGCATTGTCAACGTCTTGTCGCAAAGCGACATCCCTATCCTCAGCGAGGAGACGGCTCACGAGGAGTATGCCGTCCGCTCCAATCATCGCCAGATGTGGGTCGTCGACCCTCTCGATGGGACCAAGGAGTTCATCAAGCGAAACGATATGTTCTCCGTATGCATCGCTCTTGTTGAGGAATACCGCCCGACTCTCGGTGTCATTGCCCTCCCGACAACGGGGACGGTCTATTTCACTCAGGGCGGCAATGCTTGGCGAGGCACTCTCTCCCCCCTTGGCGAGGTGCTGTCGCCCATCAAGCTCCCCATCACGTTCGGTCCTACCCCACACGTTGTCCTTGGCAGCGTCAGTAATCCTGGCGAGGCCACGCGCCGCGTTGTCGATGCTCTCTCCCGTCTCCCGGGGTGGGACGATGTCCGACTCGTACCCATGGGCAGCAGCATCAAGCAGTGCATGATAGCCGAGGGTTCCGCCTCCATCTATCCCCGTTCCGGCACCACCATGGAGTGGGACACTGCCGCAGGGCAGGCCATTATCGAGGCCGCAGGCGGTAAGCTCCTCAACGTGGCCGACTCCTCCCCCGTGACCTACAACCGCCCCGACCTCCGTAACCCCGATTTCGTGGCCGTCTCCAATTCCGTCACGCCATCCATTCTCTCTGCCGCAATTGCAGCAGTCGCCGCCGTGCAGTAGAAAATAGCAACTGTTAAAATTTCGTCTCAATGTTTAGAATTACCCCCCCCCGAACCTCAATCTGATAAAAGTTTAACAACTTCCCGCCCCCGTATCGCTTGGCTCGACAGTCTGAAAGGCTTCGCCATCATCTGCGTTGTACTGGGTCATGTGTTCGACGGGTATCTTAATGCTGGAGCGTTCCCCTACTACCGTTGTGTGGAGTATTCCATTTTTCAGGCC
>JAFPDB010000264.1 GCA_017390085.1 Bacteroidales bacterium
AGGTATGGATCCAGTTTTTGGATTGTGACGTTGTAGCCGCGGCTCTGTAAGAGTTTGGCCAAAGACGCAGAAATGATTCCTTTGCCGAGGGACGATGCTACACCGCCCGTTACGAACACGTACCTTGTTTCGGTCACTTTGAGATATTTATGATGGGAAATGCAATGGTGGGCAAGCACTTATGTTGCCGCACAATGTGCAAAGTTAAAAATTAGTCGGTTATTATTCTTGCGCAGGCGGGAATTATGGTTTTTTAGGGTACGGGGCCGCCCCCACCCTATTCGGCATCTTTGTAGGGATGGAAATCGACAAGTGTGGATTTGAGATATGAGTTGTCGAGATGGGTGTAAATCTCTGTTGTCAGGATGGACTCGTGGCCAAGCATCTCTTGGACGGCTCGGAGGTTCGCCCCGCCGTCGACAAGATGCGTGGCGAAGGAGTGTCGCAACGTGTGGGGACTAATGACCTTGGTGACGCCAGCCGCGGCCGCGGCGTCTTTGAGCATCTTGAAGACCATGACACGCGAGAGGCTGTGACCACTCTTGTTGAGGAAGAGGAAACTCTCGTAGCCGGACTGAATTTCCATCTCGTTTCGGAAGGTTGAGACATAGTCGGAGATAAGGCCCTGGGCTCTTTTGCCGATTGGCACAAGGCGTTCCTTTTGCCCTTTGCCGAAGACGGTTATGTAGCCTTGCTCGAAGTGGAGATCGGAGATGCGAAGCCCCGTAAGTTCGGAGACTCGGAGTCCGCAACTGTAGAGCGTCTCGACGATGGCGAGATTACGGGCGCCGTCCATTTTGGAGGTGTCGAACGATTGTTCGATGGCGTCAATCTCTTCGACGGAGAGAACCGTTGGGAGCTTTCGGCCAATTTTTGGGGCTTGAACGGATTCGGTGGGGTCCTCATCAACTTTTTCGGACAGCAGAAGGTTCTTATAGAAAGAGCGTACGCCGCTAAGGATGCGGGCTTGAGTCCTGGGGCCGATTGCTTTCTCTTTGGCGAGCCAGTTAATGAAGTTGCGGAATTGTTCGGAAGAGACCTCGTCGGGTGGGACTTCCGTTCCTGATTCTTGATGGAGAAACTCTACGAGTTTGGAGATGTCGTTGACGTAGGCTTTTACGGAGTTTGGGGTGAGCCCTCTTTCGAGTTTGAGGTAGGTTTTGAATTCTTCAAGTTCGTCTTCCCAGATCATGCTGTTGATTTATCTATTGCGGAACAAACTTAACAAAATTAACGATGGGAAGGAACGCTTGCGAGCGTTATTACGAATATATGGATAAAACTGCTTGGAAATAGAGTCAAGCCTCGGAACTTGAAATCGACCATTCGCACATCTTATAGTTTCATAGAAAAAAACGATGACACCCATTTATGAAAAAACAGCCAAGCACACACATAGAAATATATCCATTGCAACTTCTGACGGCATAGGCCAGTCCTCATCTCGCCTAAAACAAGATAACGGAATCGTACCAAAACGTGAACATTATTAATGCCAAATAGAAGCAATAAGAGTGAAAAAGAGATACATTGTAGCGCAAGAATACCGATTATAACATTTTAACAGAATTATACGTAGAAGAAAATCATAGGGTAGGATTTTCATGCCCCGTTCAAGATTTGCGTCCAACACTATGCATGAAATGTGTACCATCTACGCTCTTTGGGCGACACGGCCTCAACTCTAATTTCAATAGTTTTGCAGTCACATTCGCAACATCTATTCGCACTGTATAATTGCGTATCTATCAACCAACCCCCAAAAAGTAATGCAGTTCAGACCTTATTTATCTCATGCACTGCCCGTAGTAGTTGCGGGCTGTGTGTCCCTTGCCTCAATTGTCGCCTCGGCGCAACAGCAAGGGCGGGTCATCACCGGCAAAGTGATTGACGCGTTCGGTCAAGCCATCCCTGGAGCCACAATCGTTGTGCCAGGCACTACGAGCGGCACCATTTCGGACGGAAACGGCAACTACCGCATCCTAATCCCCGACGGCGTGGCGACGCTCCAAGTAAGCTTCATCGGCTACGACACGGAGACCGTGGCCATTGGCACGGAGACAAACCTCAACGTAACCCTGTTGGAAGACATAGCCACCCTCGGCGACATCGTCGTCATCGGCTACGGAACGCAGCGCAAGGGCGACCTGACGGGTTCAATCCAAAACGTCACGGCCGACGACTTCAACCAAGGCCTAATCGGCAGCCCCGAACAGCTCATCAACGGCAAAGTGTCGGGCGTGCAAATCGTCTCGTCGGGCGGCTCGCCAACAGCGGGCTCCACGATTAAAATCCGTGGCGGAGCCAGCCTCAACGCGAGCAACGACCCCCTCATCGTCCTCGACGGCGTACCTCTCGAAAACGGCGGCATCAGCGGCAACACAAGCAACTTCCTCTCGCTGATCAACCCTTCGGACATCGAGAGCATGACCGTCTTGAAAGACGCGTCTTCAACAGCCATCTATGGCTCACGCGCTTCGAACGGCGTCATCATCATCACGACAAAGAAGGGAGCGCAAGACAAACTTAAAGTCACATTCACCACGACAAACAGCCTCCAGAAGGCCGACAAGTTTGCCGACATGCTAAGCCGTGGCGAGTTTATCGACGTCATCAACACCGACGGCTCCGACGAGCAGAAAGCCCTCATCGGCGATGCCGACACCGATTGGAACGACGAGATTTTCCGCACGGCCTTCGGCACGGACAACAACGTCTCTATCGCAGCCAAGGCTGGAATCGTACCCATCAGGTTCTCAGCCGGTTACTACAATCAGGCAGGCATTCTGGACACCGACCGGGCAGAGCGTCTGAGCGGCAACCTCAACGTCTCTCCCTCGCTTCTTGATGACCACCTCAAAGTGACACTCGGCGTCAAGTTCAGCCAAAACAAGAACCGTTTCGCCAGCACGTCCGCCATATGGAACGCCGCCGTCGCCAACCCCACGGCCCCCGTTTACAAAGACTACGGCTCTTCCGAGAACCAATGGGGCGGCTACTACGAGGTGCTCAACCCCAACGGCACGCCCGTGACAGGCGCCAACGCCAACCCCGTCGGCATCCTCAACCAGAACAAGGATAAGAGTACGATTCGCCGCTTCGTCGGCAACGTCGATGCCGAGTATAAGCTGCATCCGCTGCCCGAACTCAAATTCCACCTCACCCTCGGCTACGATTACGCCAAAGGCGAAGGCTCCGTCTATTGCCCTAAGGACTCCTACTCGGGCTACTCGACCAACGGCAGCGACTATGAGTACGGCCCGCAGGAGAAGACCAACAAGCTCCTGACTCTCTACGCCAACTACAATAAGAACTTCAACTATACGCATACCGTCGACTTCACCGCCGGCTACGACTACCAGCTCTGGAAGTCCACAACGCCACAATATTGCACCTACAACTGCCTCGGCGACGTCGTCTCAACCATCGCGCCCGAAGACCAGCGCCACTCGCTCGTATCATTCTACGGACGCTTGAACTACACCCTCCTCGACAAGTACACCCTCACGGCCACCGTACGCCGAGACGGCACATCGCGCTTCAGCCCAGACGACCGTTGGGGTACGTTCCCCTCATTCGCCCTCGCATGGCGTCTCTCCGACGAGAACTTCATGAAGGGAATCGAGTGCCTCTCGAACCTCAAACTCCGCGCCTCGTATGGCGTCACGGGCCAGCAGGAGGGCATCGGCAACTACAACTACTTGCCCGTCTACACCGAGAGCCAGACCGGGGCGAACTACCAGTTTGGCGACAAGGTCGTCACGACGCTCCGCCCGTCGGCCTACGTATCGGACCTTACGTGGGAGACCACCAAGGCTTGGAACTTTGGCATTGACTTCGGCTTCGTCAAAGGCCGCATCAACGGCTCTATCGAGTATTACACCCGCGAGACAGAGGACCTTCTCGCCACCGTACCCAGCGCGGCGGGCACCAACTTCGCCAAGACCATCACCACCAACGTCGGAAACGTCGACAGCCAAGGCGTTGAGTTCAACGTCAACGCCAACGTCGTCGATACCGACGACTGGGGATTGGACCTGACATTCAACGCCACCTGGCAAGAGCAGACCGTCAAGAACCTCTCCCTCGTCAAGGGCAACGAGAAGACAATCACCCCCGTCGGCACGTGGATTGACCAATACCAATTCCAGATCCTGACGGAAGACAAGTCGCCATACGTCTTCTACCTCTACCACCAGCTCTACGACCAGCAGGGCAAGCCAATCGAGGGCGCATATGCCGACATCAACAACGACGGACAAGTGAACTCCAACGACCGCTATATGGTCAAGAAGCCGTCGCCCGACTGGATTTTCGGATTCTCCGCGAACCTCCGCTTCCGCCAGTGGACGCTCGGCACATCGCTCCGCGCCAACGTGGGCAACTACGTCTTCAACGGCATGGCCATGAACACCGGCGCGTTCCGCACCGTCAGCTACAACAACTACCAGCTCAACAACCTCAGCTCCAGCTATCTCGACACGCGTTTCCAACAGCGTCAGTACATGTCCGACTACTATCTCGAGAACGCGTCGTTCCTCAAGATGGACAACGTCACACTCGGATACAACTTCGGACGCATCAAAGACGTTGTCAACATCAACGCCTCTTTCATGGTCCAAAACGTCTTCACTGTCACCAACTACTCCGGCATCGACCCCGAAATCGACGGCGGCGTAGACCTGAGCTTCTACCCACGCCCACGAGTCTTCTCCCTATCGCTCGGCTTCGACTTTTAAGACACCCACTTATATCGTAATCAGATGAGACTTAAATACATATCGATGCTCATGATGGCATCCTTGGCCGCCGCACCAGCTTGTACCGACGACCTCGACCAATATCCGCACGAGGAGACGACAAGCGAAAGCCTCTACAAAAGCGTCAGCGACTATGAGAGCGTACTGGCCAAAATCTACTCCTCCTACACTGTCGTTGGGCAGGGCAAAGGTGGCGAAAACGCCGACTTCACGTCCAACAACGGGCAAGACTTCGGACGCGCGCTCTTCAACCTTCAGGAGGCCACGACAGACGAAGTGGTTAGCACGTGGCTCGAAGGCGACAAACTCACCGACTTGACCTACCACTCTTGGGACGCCAACGACGCTTGGGTCTCCGACGCCTACTACCGCGCCTACTACGCCATCACTATCTGCAACGAGTTCTTGCGCCAATTCAGCGACTCCAAAC
>JAFPDB010000265.1 GCA_017390085.1 Bacteroidales bacterium
AATCTCGCCCCACACGCCCCCGTCCTGCCGCTTCACGCCGACCTGCTCGCAATACGCCATCGAAGCCTTGCGCAAACACGGCCCGCTGAAGGGTCTCGGACTCGCCATTTGGCGAATCTTGCGCTGCAACCCGTGGGGCGGCTCGGGCTACGACCCCGTCCCCTAAACATCCACCAACCCATGCCACGCCAACCACTAAGCGAGACGCAGGCCGCCGACAAGCTGGCCGCCCTCTGCGCCGCGTCCGAACACTGCCAACAAGAGATTGTCGACAAGTGCAAGGCCTGGGGCCTGTCGCACGAGGAGGCGGACCGAGTGGCAGAGAGGCTCGTCAAGGAGCGTTTCGTCGACGACAGCCGCTTCGCCACGCTCTACGTGCGCGACAAGGCCCGATTCGCAGGCTGGGGCCCCGTCAAGGTCCGGATGCAGCTCCGCGCCAAAGGCATCGACGACCAGACTGCCGACGACGCCATCCGGGCGTTCGACAAAAGTGAATGGCACGACATCCTGCTCCACGCCCTGCGGCAAAAACTCCGCGCCACGAGGAAAGACGACCCGCGCAAACTCATAGCCTCGCTCGTCAGGTTCGCCTTGCAGCGCGGCTTCGACTACGCCGCCATCCGCCAGACCCTTGACACCATGACCATCGCCCCGCCCGACAACGACGACTTCTGACAACAACACGAACATGACATACGAAAAAATACTTGAGGACATCTACAACCGATTCCCCGTCTACCAACAAGTTGGCGGAGTGGCCCTCAAACCCGGACTTGGCAACATTGAGCGCATCGACGAGAGGCTCGGACACCCACACCGCAAGTTCAAGACCATCCACGTGGCCGGCACCAACGGCAAGGGCTCCGTATCACACACCCTGGCGGCAATCCTCCAGAGCGCGGGCTACGTCACCGGCCTCTTCACCTCGCCCCACCTCGTGGACTTCCGCGAGCGCATAAGAGTAGACGGCTGCATGATCCCAAAAGAGTGCGTAGTCGACTTCATGGACCGCAACGACATGTTTCTCAACGAATTGGAACCATCGTTCTTTGAGATTACCACGGCCATGGCGTTCGACTACTTCGAGCGCGTGGGGGTCGACGTGGCCGTAATCGAGGTCGGACTCGGCGGACGGCTCGACAGCACCAACATCATCACGCCCGACCTGAGCGTCATCACGAACATCGGCCTCGAACACACCCAATATCTCGGCGACACGCTCGCCAAGATCGCCGCCGAGAAGGCGTGTATCATAAAAGCGGGAGTCCCCGTCGTCGTCGGTGAGCGACACCCCGAGACCGACCCCGTCTTCAGCTCCAAGGCGCAACAGATGGGGGCCGAGATCGTCTTCGCCGAAGACGTGGCCAAGATGCTGACCCACAAGGAGGAGGGGGGGCAGATGGTGGCGCAAGTGCAACACGCAGGCCAACAGCAGCCCCGCGAACACCGTTTCTCGCTCACCGGCCTATGCCAGACCCGCAACATGCTGACCGTCCTTGCGGCAACAGAGGCCCTCAAGAAGCTGGGCTACGACATCACGGAACTCGACATCCGCGACGGAATGGCCGACGTGCAGGGCCTTACTGGGCTCATGGGCCGGTGGCAAAAAATCGGCAGCAGACCAGACGTCATTGTCGACACCGGGCACAACGCCCACGGCGTCAAACTCCTGGCCGAACAGCTCGAGGGCGAATTCTCAAAACACATCCACGTCCACGTCGTTTGGGGAATGTGCAACGACAAGGAGCCCGAGAAAGTCCTCGCCCTCCTGCCTCGCGGCGCCCGATACTACTTCACCCAAGCCAACGTCCGACGCGCCACGCCAGCCTCCGAGCTCTACGAAATAGGGCTTCGATTGGGGCTGAACTGCCATTTCTACCCCACAGTCTCACAGGCCATGAATCGAGCACGCCGCTACGCCGAGCCTGCCGACCTCATTTTCGTCGGCGGTAGCAACTTCGTCGTGGCCGAGGTACTCGACAAAGACTCAAATAGTTAGCCTGCCGCAAGACGTAGGCGTAACAAAACGTTAGGGTTTTAAACAACGATGCCTTGACTCTGCGGCGCGGCATTTTTTCTAAACATTTTGCCAGATAATATTGCGACGTAATGAAAAATCCTTAACTTTGCATCGCAATTCAGGACGGGAGCAACGCTACTGGATAGCCCGAGGGTGCTTAGCTCAGCTGGTTCAGAGCGGCTGCCTTACAAGCAGCGGGTCGGGGGTTCGAATCCCTCAGCACCCACACGAGGCGACTCTTTCGCTTGAATAGCGCGACATCATGCAAACAAGGTCTTGCCACGGCGAGTCGGGACGACAGCCATGCGGCAACGAGACTAAAAAAAGACATGGGCATTTAGCTCAGCTGGTTCAGAGCATTTGTCTGACAGACAAAGGGTCAGCGGTTCGAATCCGTTAATGCCCACCATGCAAAAGCCTCGCTTCAAGCAGCAATGTAGGCTTATACACAAAAATTACTTTGTCTGTTCTTCTATCAACAGAGTTACAACCATACTCCATGTCATTATGCATAACATCACCTATAAGATTGTTTACTGTATCTCCAGTTTTACCATATAATTCCCATCCATCTGTATACTGCTTACAATGTTCTACAGGTAATTTTCTACC
>JAFPDB010000266.1 GCA_017390085.1 Bacteroidales bacterium
GAGGCAGAATGGCACAATAATCCTTCTGCAATAGATAGGATTTTCCATTGATATGAACATTGATATTTCCTTCCTGGCAGAAAACCATCATGAAACAATCTAATTTGACCTCCGGGCTAAAGGACGATGAAATCATGAAGGCCATGAAGCAAAAGGTCGAGACCAGGGTCTTCGATTGGAATTCCAACGCTCCCGACCTCGGACGCGACACTGTCATGTCACCCTACGATTCCGTCGTCTACCACAAGCATTTCCTCCGATGCGCATTCATGGCCATGGACCCCCGCTCGGGCGCCGTCAAGGCCTACGTCGGTGGCCCCAATTTCCGCTATTTCCAATACGACATGGCTACCAAGGGCCGACGGCAAGTCGGTTCCACCATCAAGCCTTTCGTCTATACCACCATATTCCGCGACGGACACACGCCTTGCGACCTTGTCCCCAACGTCCCACAGACCTTCACCGTCCCCGCCGAGGGCAATACCACAACAACTTGGACGCCGCGAAATGCGGGCGACGCCCGCCTCGGAGAGATGGTCTCGCTCAAATGGGGCCTCGCCAACTCCAACAACAATGTCACCGGCTGGGCCATGAAACAGACCTCCCCCGAGCAAGTCACGAGCCTCATCCAAGCTCTCGGCGTCGATAGCCACATCGACCCCGTCCCCTCACTCTTCCTCGGGACCAGCGACGTCAAGCTCTCCGAGATGGTCGGGGCCTACGGCACCTACGTCAACAAGGGCGTACACATCGACCCCATCTACGTCACCGAGATTCACGACCGCTACGGCAATGTCATCGCCCGCTTCGGAAAACGAGAGAGGGAGGTCATCGACGAGCAGACCGCATACATGATGATTTCGCTCCTCCAAGGTGTCGTCGACCAAGGCACAGCCCGACGGCTCCGAGGCCCCGCCTACCGACTCACTTGCCAGATTGGTGGAAAGACGGGCACGACCCAAAACCAAAGCGACGGCTGGTTCATGGCCGTGCTCCCGCATCTCGTCGCAGGTGTCTGGGTCGGTGGTGAGGAGAGGGCCATCCACTTCAACAGTATGTCGATCGGCCAGGCCTCCAACGCCGCAATCCCTATCTTCGGACGATTCATTCTCAAGGTCTTCGACGACCCCTCAATCGTAGATGTCAAGCCGACCGACATCTTCGAGGCACCAAGCGCCATCAACTTCTCGCTCGATTGCGCCGACAAGGGCGTCAACGCAGATGCCGACGAGGCCTATGCCCCATCCGTCCCCTCACCACAGCACGACCTCTCCGATTGCGGAGAGTCCGACATCTTCAATTTCTAAACAGGGTCTCACCCGGCGCAATCCAATTCCAACCCATGTCACCAAAACAACCGACCCAAGAGGCCGCGCTCGGCAGCCTCAAATCGTGGAAGATTCTCGTTCCAATCGCCATCGGGCTCGGGGTGACGGCTTGGCTCTTCCACAAAGAGTACCAGCCCGGCTCTTTCGACTCCTTCAGCCTGACGCCCTTATCCATCTTGTGGTTCGCGGCAGCGGTCATTTTCATGTTAGGCCGCGATTTCGGCTACATGGTCCGAATCAGGCTCCTTAGCGAGAATGAGCTCTCTTGGACTGCCGCTTTCCGCATCATCATGCTCTGGGAGTTCTCGTCCGCCGTGACGCCTTCCGCCATCGGCGGCACCAGCGTGGCGCTCTTCTTCATCAATCGAGAGGGCATCTCCGCCGGACGTTCCACGGGCATCGTCATGATTACATCCTTCCTCGACGAACTCTATTTCGCCATTTTCTTCCCACTCATAATCCTCCTCTTCGACTACGACGACATTTTCGGAGCCGAAGACGGTCTCGCGGGCAAGCTCGCAGCCGTCGCCTGGACGGGATACGCCATCAAGCTTGCCTACATCCTCCTGCTCGCCTACGGTCTCTTCGTCAACCCGCGAGGGCTAAAGTGGGTTCTGCTTAAGCTCTTCAATATTCCTTTCTTGCGACGATGGAGGCTGGCCATTGGCAATGTCGGCGACGATATTGTACTCTCAGCCAATAGCTTCCGCCATTGGCCTCTTATGAAGTGGCTCAGGGCTTTCCTCGCGACGGCTCTCAGTTGGACTTCCCGCTACTGGGTGGTCAATGCGCTCATCCTCGCTTTCTTCGGTTTGAACCATCTCGGCTTGCTCGACCATTTCGTCGTCTTCGGCAAGCAGCTGGCAATGTGGATCATGATGCTCGTCAGCCCGACGCCCGGCGGCAGCGGGTTCGCAGAGTATGTCTTCAAGGAGTTCCTCGGCGCCTACATCCCCATCGGGGCCATCGCTCTGGCTCTCTGTTGGAGGCTCGTCAGCTACTATCCCTACCTCATCGTCGGAGTGGTTCTCCTGCCACGATGGCTCGGCGGCTATTTCAAAGACAAGAATCATAAAGAAGAGGAGGGGGCATGAGTCTGAGGGTTCTTCTTCTACCGGTCGCGCTGCTCTATTGGGCCGTCACTTGCTTGCGCAATTGGCTCTACAATATCCGTGCGCTTCCGTCGCGCTCTTTCGCCAAACCCGTCATTTGCGTCGGCAATATCACCGTCGGAGGAACTGGCAAGACGCCTGTCATCGAGTTCGTGGCTTCATTCCTGATTGCGCAAGGACGCCGTGTCGCCGTGGTCAGCCGAGGCTATCGTCGCAAGACGAAAGGGCAGGTCGTCGCCTCAACCGATTCTTCCGCCCAATCCATAGGCGACGAGCCACGGCAAATCAAGGCTCATCTCCCATCGGCCGACGTCATTGTCGACGCCAATCGAGCCGCAGCCATCGATACCGCCTTCGCCCGAGGGGCCGATGTCGTCCTCATGGACGACGGCATGCAGCACCGCGCCGTCTCGCCCTCCACCCTCATCCTCGTCTGCGACTACGCGCGCCCTCTCTGGCGCGATTTACCGCTCCCCGCCGGCAATAAGCGCGAGTCCATGTACAACCGTCTCCGTGCAGACCTCGTCATTGTCAATAAGTGCCCCGATTCGCTCACCATCAGCGAGGCGGAGTCCATCTTCCGCCACCTCTCGCTCAACGACGGGCAGCAGATACTCTTCACGTCCATATCCTATGGCGACCTCCTCTCGCCCGACGGCCAAACCTTCTCCGATGCCGACCTCGAGGCCAATGGTGCCGTCGCCGTCGCGGGCATAGGTCGCCCAGAGCCTTTCTTCGACGAGGTCCGCCGACGGGTTGGCAATCCCGACCTCCAGACGCTCGCCTACCCAGACCACCACGCCTTCGACGACAAGGACCTCCAACGCATCGCAGAGCTTCTCGACAATGCCGGCCCCGACAGCTTCCTCGTCACGACCGAGAAGGACGCCACGCGCCTACCGAGCCGCATCGGCTCCCATGCCGTGGCCACACTCCCCATCAAGCTCAATGTGCTCTTCAACGATGAGCAAAAACTGCATGATTTCATAACTCGTCGCTCATCCATTCCGTACACTCCCTGCAACACAACAACTCTTAACCCCTAAACGCCATGATTCCCAACGAGATTAAGGAAGCAGCTGCCTTCCTCCAGACACGAATTATCGACAGCACCAAAATTGGTATCGTCCTCGGGACTGGTCTCGGGGGCTTGGTACAAAAAATCGACATCCAAGAGAGCATCGACTACAAGGATATCCCACATTTCCCCGTATCCACCGTACAAGGACATTCCGGCAGACTCATTGTCGGCCGCATCGGAGGAGTGCCGGTTCTCGCCATGCAAGGCCGTTTCCATTTCTACGAAGGATGGACCATGGCGCAAGTCACATTCCCCGCGCGTGTCTTCTCCCTCCTCGGCATCAAGACGCTCTTCGTCTCCAACGCATCCGGTGGTCTCAATCCTGCTTTCAAGGTCGGCGACGTAATGGTCATAACGGACCACATCAATATGTTCGGCACCAATCCCCTCATCGGACCCAATATCGATGAGTTCGGACCTCGTTTCCCCGACATGAGCCAGACCTACAGCCAAAGGCTAATCGCCAAGGCCCTCGAAATAGGAAAGGCCGAAGGGCTCGATCTCCGAACAGGTGTCTATGTCGGGACCACAGGCCCAACTTTCGAGACGCCTGCCGAGTATAAGATGTTCCGCTCTTTCGGTGCCGATGCCGTCGGAATGAGCACGGTCCCTGAGGTCATCGTCGCGCGCCATTGCGGCCTCGAGGTGTTCGGAGTCTCCATAATCACCGATTCCGGCGTCCCAGGCGAGATTGTCGAGGTAAGCCACGAGGAGGTGCAGAAGGTGGCCGCCGCCGCCGAACCCCGAATGACCCGAATAATCGAGGCTCTCATCATCGGCGAGGGGCAAAACTAACAATCAGGCCCTGAGCCACCCCATGCCGCCTCTCGTCCTCCTTTTCCGCCTCTGCTCGCTCGAGCGAAATGGGTTCAATCCGCCAACTCTCTCCAATGCGGAGTGGGACCAACTCGCCAAGCTCGCCGTGGCGCATGGCGTAGGCGCATGGCTACTCGACCGGCTTCTTGCCGATTATCCCGACCTCCCGTTGCCCGATGGTTCTCGAAGCCTTCTTCTCGCAGCCGCCCACGCCAATCTCTCACAGTGCGCAGTCATGACGGGGGTAGTCCTGCGGATAGCCTCCCTCCTCCGCAATGAAGGGATTGAGCCAATCTTCCTCAAAGGGCTGGCTCTTCTCCGCGACTTCTATCCCGACATCGCACTACGCTCCACCTCCGATGTCGACATACTCGTCACCGACCCCGATAACTTCCGTGCCAGAGACGCGCTCGTCGCCGACGGCGCCGCCCCTTGTCACCAACGACCCGAAGTCATCGACAAGTTCCGAAACCACATGGTCCCCATGCGCTACCGCGGCCTCTCCGTCGAGATTCATAGAAATTTATCCCGCCACGATGTCGGCCGCGTTTCGCCAATCATCAATATCGAGAGCCATGTCGCCAAATCCGACGACTTCTCCTCTCTCGATGCCGAGGCCTCATTCTGCCATCTGGCCATCCATGCCGCAAGTCACCGGCGCCGTGAGATGGTCTGCCTGAAGTGGTACGTCGATTTGGCTGTCGTCATCATGTCCCGCCCAGCCGACCCTCTGGGGTTCATCAATCGCTGTCTCGAGGTCGCGCCGTCGGCAAGGTCCGACATCCGCGAGGCTGTGGCTATAGCCATGCCTCTCCTCCCTGCCAACGTGGCCAGCCTCTTCGCCGCCAACGGTTTCACCCCCGTCAAGCTCGCGCTTGCCGACATCGACCCCACAAGCTCACCTCTCTGGCCCATCCGAAAGAGCGCCTACAAGGCATTCTCTCTTGCCCTCGCGGTGGTTGAGCTCATTCGACGAGGCCAAGACCTCCTACCCTCCATCCGCTATTTCGCGCACCTGCGCAATAATTCCTGAATCATAGTAATCACTCAATAAATGAATCCTACCATTAAGAAAATCGTTGCGCTCTGGCCTCATGCACTCGTGCTCATCGGTTTCATAGCTCTCAGCTTCGCATATTTCTCCCCGGTAATCAAAGGGAAGACGCTCCCCCAAATGGACAACATCCACGCCGAGGGCGCCGCCCACGAACTCGTCGAGTACCAGAAGCTGACCGGCGAAAAAGCCCAATGGACCGACTCCATGTTCGGAGGCATGCCTGCCTACCAGATTAAGTCCGACTCAAGCCACAACGTTTTCTACCATCTCACACACGCCATCCAACTCGGATTGCCCTACACCACAGTGGCCATACTCTTCCTCTATTTGGTAGGTTTCTACGTTTTGCTGCTAAGCCTCGGCGCACGCCGCAATATCGCCATTGTGGGAGCGGTCGCTTTCGCCCTCGGCTCCTACAACATCATCATCATCGCCGCCGGCCATATCACCAAGTGCTACGCCATCGCCATGATGCCGCTCGTCATCGGTGGTGTGCTGATGACTTTCGGAGGCAAGAGGATTCTCGGCGCCGTCTTCACCATGGTGGCGCTCGGACTCGAGCTGGCTTTCAATCACGTCCAGATTACATATTATCTCGCCCTCGCCCTCGCCCTGCTCGTCATATTCGAGCTCGTCGTGGCCATCCGAGCCAAGCAGCTCAAAGATTTTGGCCTCAGCATGGCTTTCCTCGCCGCAGCCACACTCTTCGCGGTTCTCCCAAGCACCACAAACCTCTGGACCACCTACGAGTACGGCGCCTATTCCATCCGAGGCAAGAGCGAGCTCAAGGCCGTCGATGGACAAAAAGAGAGCTCCGGCCTCGACAAGGACTACGCCCTCAGCTGGAGCTATGGTGTCGGCGAGACCCCGACTCTCCTCGTCCCCAACGTCGTAGGTGGCGCAAGCCAACCCATAGGCTCCAATCTCAAGTCACTCCAAAACGCCGACCCCCAAATCGCCAAGATTGCCGCGCAGCAGTCCGCCTACTGGGGAGGCCGAGGATTCACTTCCGGCCCGGTCTACGTCGGAGCCATCATCTGTTTCCTCTTCTTCATCGGCTGTTTCTACTATCAAGGCCGCTTGAAGTGGTGGCTCATCGCCGCCACGATCATGTCCATCTTCTTGGCTTGGGGTAAGAATTTCCCAATCCTGACGGATTTCATGTTCTACCACTTCCCGCTCTACAATAAGTTCCGAACCGTCGAGATGGCACTCGTCATCGCCACCGTCACCATCCCGCTCCTCGCCATGCTCGGACTTAAAGCCATCTACGACAATCCCGAGGACGTGAAGTACCACCCGGGCAAATTCTTCGGCGCGCTCGGACTCTCCGCCGGAGTGGCTCTCATTTTCGCCATAGCGCCGACCCTTTTCTACGATTTCCTCGACCCCAGGGAGGCCGAACAGTTCGCCGAGCTCAAATCGCAAAACGCACTCTACGCCTCTCTCGAGCAAGCCATCATCGACGCCCGCGTAGAGCTCACCCGTAGCGACGCCATGCGTTCCGTCGTACTCATCGTGCTCGCTTCCTCCGCGCTATGGTTCTGCTCCGTACGCAGGATAAACGCCAACATCATGGTCGCAACCGTCGGAGTACTCACCCTTTTCGACCTTTGGGCCGTCGACCGCCGATACCTCTCTTCCGATAATTTCGTCTCCCGGTCAGAAAGCCAACGTTTCACTCTCTCCGAGGCCGACAAGCTGATAAAGGCCGACAAGACCCCGCACCGCGTCATGGCCCTCTACACCAACCCCTTCAACGAGGTCTTCACTTCCTACCACCACCATTCCATCGGAGGCTACCACGGCGCCAAGCTCCGCCGTTACCAAGACCTCATCGACTCACACCTCGCGCCCGAGTGGCAGTCCATCGTCAACGCCCTCCAAAACCAAGATTATCAAGGAATCGAGACCGCCATGGCCAACTCCCCCGCGCTCAATATGCTCGGCTGCCGCTACATGATCTACAACCCGCAGCAACGCCCGCTCGTCAATAGGCACGCTTTCCCCGAGGCCTGGTTCGTCTCCAACGTGCGCTCCGTCGACACCCCCGACGATGCCCTCGCCGCCATCGGCTCCACCGACCTCCGCTCCGTCGCAATCCTCGAGTCACAGTCCGACGAGACTTTCACTCCCGACTCCACCGCCACCCTCAGGCAGACGGCCTACGCCCCCGACCGTGTCGTCTACGAGAGCTCTTCAGCCAACGACGCTCTGGCCGTCTTCAGCGAGATTTACTACCCTGCGGGATGGGTCGCCACCATCGACGGAGTAGAGTCGCCAATCCTTCGAGCCGACTATCTCCTCCGAGCCCTCCGGATCCCGGCCGGCAACCACACCATCGAGTTCGCTTTCCGCCCTCAGAGTTTCCACGTCGGCAACGCCATCTCTCTTGCCGCCTCCATCCTCGTAGCCCTCATAACCTTAGCAGCTCTTTTCCTCGCTTTCAAAGAGGCTAAAGCTGCCTAACACCATTGCCATATGCAGTTCGAAAACGACTACCGCCAGTTATCGCCCGCCGAAGTCGAGCAGCTCAAACAACACGGCTGCATGGCCGACGATTGGGCTGCCGTATGGGTGCGAGGCCTCTTCCGCCCAGAACGCATTCAAGGCGTCTCTTTTCTCGGGACCGTCCATCTTGGCGACATGAGCGGCTCCGTCCACGCCACTTCCGCAAGCCACGACATGGGCCAGCTGCCATCCACCATCATCAGGGCCACACTCCGCAATGTCGACATCGCCGACTGGTTCTACATCCAAGATGTGGCACTCATCGATGGCTACGAGGTCGGCGGACGATTCGTGGCGGTCAATTGCGGCCGCATCGTGGCCGGCGAAGGCTCTTTCGGCATCGGCTCACGAGTTAGCGTGGTCAACGAGGGAGGGGGTAGGGAGGTCGCCCTGTCTGCATCACTCACGTCCAACATCGCCTACATCGTGGCTATGCACCGCTACATACCAGGCCTCGTCGAGGGCTACGAGAGGCTCGTGAGAGCAGAGGCCGAAGCCCTCAAACCACAAATCGCGAAAGACGTCCACATTTTCTCCACCCGCCTCGTCGAGAATGTCCGAATAGGCCGAAGAGCCATTATCGACGGGGCCTCCGCTCTCCGCCACGGCACAATTCTCTCACACCCAGACCAACCCACAACCGTAGGCTCCGACGTCGACGCCGATTACTTCGTATTCGCCGAAGGAGCGCTTGTCGACAGCGCGGCAAAAATCCGCAACAGCTTCGTTGGCCAATGCGTCACCGTGGCCCAAGGCTTCAACGCCCAAGACACCTTGGCTTTCGCCAATTCACAACTCCTTTGCGGAGAGGCAGTCGCGGTCTTGGCCGGACCCTTCACGGTCAGCCACCATAAATCTTCCCTCCTCATCGCCGGAGCATACTCCTTCTTCAACGCCGGAAGCTCCACCAACGGCAGCAACCACCAATACCGTCTCGGCCCCATCGAGCAGGCCGTCTTCGACCGAGGTGTCAAGACCGGGTCCGGATCCTACCTCCTCTATCCCGCACACATCGGGGCTTTCACCATGGTGGTTGGCCATCACAAGACCAACCCCGACACCTCCGCCTACCCATTCTCCGTCCTCGCCGAAAAGGAAGGAGAGAGCCATCTCATCGTGGCCCAAAACCTCCGGACAATGGGACTCTTCCGCGACTGGCGAAAATGGCGCTCACGCGACAAACGAACCCTCAAATCCGACCAGATCAGCTACGACATCCTCAACCCCATAACAGTCCGGCAAATGATGGATGCCGTCCGCCGAATCGAAGGCCAGATGGTTGAAAGCAAGTCCGCCCACCTTATCGAGGGAGGTCTCCGCATCAAGAGGGCCCTCCTCCCAAGGGCCGCCGTGGCCTACCGCCAGGCCATCGACCTCTATCTCGCCAAGGCCTACGCCCACGACGCCGGACAGAGCGAGTCACTCCATTGCGACTGGGCCGACGTCGGAGGCCTCGTCGCCCCAATCGACGAGGTGAGGACCATCGAGTCCCGAATAGTGGCCGAAGCCTACAATTCCGTAGAGCAGATAGCCGCAGATTTCGCCGCCCTCGCCGACAAGGTACCCACGCTCGCCACCCGGTGGGCCGTCGGCCAGGCAAGGCTCTGGTACTCCTACAACGACTCCGAAGACGACTTCAAGGATGCCATACAGCGTCTCGCCGAGGCCTGCCACAACATCAAGGAGGCTACCCTTGCCGACGCCACACGCGAGTGGGCGGCCAAGATGAAAGTCAGCTACGGTGCCGACGCCGAGCTCCACGACCCCGACGCCGATTTCGCGGCAATCCGTGGCGAGTTCGACTCCCACCCCGATGTCCGTGACCTCCACAAGTACTACGACGAGATGGGCTGACGCCATCCCCATCCTCACTGTTTTTTTCATTACATTTGTATCAAAGGCTGGTTTCACTTATCAATTTGAATCAACAACTTTTCCGTTCTTCACCATGTGTGGCATTGTAGGTTATATCGGCGGCAGGTCCGCTTGGCCCATCATCGTCAAGGGCCTTCAACGTCTCGAGTACCGCGGATACGATTCTGCCGGTGTGGCGGTCATTAACGACGGCGGGCTCCTCGTCCGAAAGTGCAAAGGAAAGGTCGCGGACCTTGTCCAGATGGTCAAAGGCCAAGACCTCAGCGGCTCCGTCGGCATAGGACACACCCGATGGGCGACACACGGAGTGCCAAACGACGTCAACGCGCACCCCCACACCTCCATGAACGGCAAATTCGTCGTCGTCCACAACGGCATCATCGAGAACTACCGCGAGATTAAGGCCCGACTCGTCGAGAAAGGATACTCCTTCAAGTCGCAAACCGACACCGAGGTCCTCGCCAACCTCATCGAGAGCTTCTACCTCAACGAGAAACTCACAGCCGAGCAGGCAGTCAAAGCCGCCCTCCGACGCGTCATCGGAGCCTACGGCCTCGGAATCATCTGCACCGACGAGCCGGGCATCCTCATCGCCGCACGAAAAGGAAGCCCCATAGCCATAGGCGTCGCGCAAGGAGAATACTTCCTCGCATCCGACGCCACGCCCATCGTCGAATACACCGACCAGCTCATCTACCTCGACGACGAGCAAGTAGCCGTCCTCTCCAGCGACGGCTACACCATCTCCAACCTCAACGACGTCCATGTCGACCCCGTAATCACACACGTCGATTTCGACGCCGACAACATCGACAAAGGAGGCTTCGACCACTATATGCTCAAGGAGATTCACGAGCAGCCCCAGTCCATCGCCGACACCATGCGCGGACGTGTCCAAAGCGAGACACACACCATCAACCTCGGAGGAATCGCCGACGCCATGCCACGCCTCGCATCCGCAAGACGCATCATCGTCGTGGCTTGCGGAACATCCTTCCACGCTGGCCTAGTCGGCGAATACCTCTTCGAGCAGTTCGCCAGAATCCCCGTCGAAGTCGAATACGCCTCCGAATTCCGCTACCGCGACCCCATCATCAACGACGACGACGTCATCATCGCCATCTCCCAAAGCGGCGAGACAGCCGACACTCTCGCCGCAATCCGGATGGCTCACGAGAAAGGCGCCCTCGTACTCGGCGTCTGCAACGTCGTCGGCTCATCCATCGCACGCGAGACCGACGCCGGCATATACACCCACGCCGGCCCAGAGATTGGAGTCGCATCAACAAAAGCCTTCACCAGCCAAGTCGTCGTCCTCGCCATGATGGCCTTCGCCCTTGGCCGACGACGAGGCAACATCGACGAGGCTACATACGCCTCACTCATCGACGGACTCGTCGCCATACCCTCGCTCATCGCGCAAGTTCTCGACTCCGAACCACAAATCCGCGAAGTCTCCAGAGCCTACCAGCTCGCCCAAAACGCCATCTACCTCGGACGAGGATACCTCTACCCCGTGGCCCTCGAAGGAGCACTAAAACTAAAAGAGATTTCCTACGTCCACGCCGAAGGCTACCCAGCGGCAGAGATGAAGCACGGTCCCATCGCCCTCATCGACAACTGCATGCCTGTCTTCGTCCTCGCCACGCACGACAAGTTCTACGACAAGATCGTAAACAACATCCAGGAGGTAAAGGCCCGACGAGGACAGGTCGTGGCAATCGTCACAAAAGGCGACTGCGAAATCAGCAAAATGGCAGACTACGTCATCGAGATTCCCGAGTGCGACGACGCCCTGCTACCTCTCGTCGCCGTAGTCCCCCTCCAGCTCATCAGCTACTACGTCGCCGTCATGCGCGGATGCAATGTCGACCAGCCCCGCAATCTCGCCAAGTCAGTCACTGTCGAATAGACAGTTTTATTGACTCATTATAAATAAAGAACTATATTCGCGCCACCCCCAACCCGCAGACCGCGGACTCAAGGGATGGCGCGACCTCGCACCAACTTTTTCACAACATGGAATCCACAAGACAAAAAAAAATATCAAGACTTCTGCAAAAAGAGGTCGCCGAGATGTTCCAAAGGGAGCTTAAAGAACTCACCCTCGGGACGATGCTCTCTGTAACCGTCGCTCGCGTGTCGTCAGACCTCTCCATCGCCAAATTCTATCTCTCCATCTTCCCCGAGGCCAAAGCCGCAGAGGTGCTCGACAACATCAATAAAAACAAGGCCTCCGTCCGCTACACACTCGGAAAACGTATCGGCAAGCAGCTCCGAATAGTCCCTGAGCCGGCCTTCTTCATCGACGATAGCCTCGGCTATCTCGAAAACATCGACGACCTCCTCGCCGACGAGCGTAAGGCCATGACCCGACCCGAAGGATGGCAAGCCCAAGACGACCCCAACGCCTACAAAGAGGAATAGACCCACCGCGACAATGCACTACGACCCCATAAAGCGCACCCTCGGCTCCTTCTTCAATAAGACGCCACGACTGCGCATCCTCTTCTACAACCTCCTCGACCTCCTCCTACTCCGCTCATGGCACATCCGCAAGACCCTTCGGCTTTGGTCGGACCAGCGCGGGGCCAAGCCCGCCGAAGCCCTCGACGCCGGATGCGGATTTGGCCAATACTCCTACCGACTCGTCAAGATGTGCCACGGAGGCCATGTCACGGGGGTCGACGTCAAGGAGGAGCAAATGGCCGACTGCAACAACTTCTTCGCCAAGCTCGGACTCGCTGACCGCGCCTCATTCCAAGTGGCCGACCTCACCACCTACCAACGCCATGAGGCCTACGACCTCATCCTCTCCGTCGACGTCATGGAGCATATCGAGGCCGACCAAGAAGTCTTCCGCAATTTCAGCCACTCTCTCCGACCCGGAGGACTCCTCCTCATCTCGACCCCATCCGACAAGGGCGGCTCCGACGCCGACGAACACCACCACGCCGACGGCCATATCCACGGCTTCATCGACGAGCACGTCCGCGACGGCTACAACATCGACGACATCACCCAAAAGCTCCATAACGCGGGATTCTCACGCGTCGAGGCTGCATACTCCTACGGAACGCCGGGCCACATCTCTTGGATCCTATCCATGAAGTGGCCCATCTCACTGCTCAACGTCTCCAAGGCCTTTTTCATCATCCTCCCCCTCTACTACATCCTCACCTTCCCCCTCTGCCTTATTCTCAACTGGGCCGACGTGGCAGGCACCCACGCCTCAGGCACGGGCCTCATCGTCAAGGCTCTCAAGTAACGCTCACCCCACCGGAATCTCTCTAACACGTTGACCAATAAGCTCCTCCCGCTCATCATAGCAAGGCGATACCTCTTCGCCCACAAGAGCCAAAACGCCATCAACATCATCTCAGCCATCTCGGCTCTCGGTGTCCTGGTGGCCACAGCCGCCATCGTCATCGTGCTGAGCGTATTCAATGGACTTAATGGGCTGGTATCGACACTCTTCGGCACTTTCGACCCCGACTTGAAGGTCGAAGCCTCACACGGCAAGGCTTTCGAGGCCGACTCCCTCCTCTGCGGCTCCATCTCCTCATGCCCCGGTGTCGCCTGCTATTCCGAAGTCGTCGAGGACAACGCGCTCGTACGCTACGGCAAACGACAAGTACCCGTCACGGTCATGGGGGTCGGCCCCACCTACAACTCCGTGACCACAATAGACTCCATAACCGTCGAGGGCCGTTTCTCCCCGGCCACGTGCCTCCTCGGCGACGCCCTCGCCGCCCAATTGGCCGTCTCCTCCCTCTCTTTCAACCCCTACGTCGTCCTCTACGCCCCCAAACGAGTCGGCAAGATTAATATGGCACACCCCGAGACCTCGTTCGTCGAGAAAGTCGAAAGGGTAGGGGGCATATTCGCCGTCCAGCAGGCCGAATACGACGCCACGAGAGTCGTCGCGCCAATCGATTCCGTACGGATTCTCTTCGACTATTCGCCCGCCGACGTCACGAGCATCTCCATACGGGTCGATTCCGCCTACACGCCCCGCGACGTCGCCCGCCAACTCCAATCACGCCTCCCCGCCGATCTCGTTGTCAAAGACAAATGGCAACAACACGAGAGCTTCTTCAAAATGATGGAGGTTGAGAAACTCATGGCCTTTGCCATCCTGCTATTCATCGCCCTCATCGCCGCCTTCAACATCATAGGCTCCATGTCGATGCTCATCTTCGAAAAAAAAGAGAGCATCTCAGTCCTCCGCTCCATCGGCGCCGACGAGTCGCTCGTCACCAAGGTCTTTCTCTACGAGGGATGGCTTCTCTCCGTAGGCGGCGCGGTGATAGGCCTGCTGCTCGGCGTCGCGCTCACACTCGCGCAGCAAAAATGGGGCGTCGTTGGCTTCGGAGGAGACGACGCCTACATCATCGACGCCTACCCCGTCGAACTCTGGCCATCCGACGTCGTCGCGGTTTTCTTCGCCGTCGTGGCCCTCGCCGCCCTCGCCGCATGGTACCCCGTCAAGGTCATCGTCCGAAAGCATTACCGCTCAATGTGAAACTCTAAGGTTTCTCATGCTTTTATTTCACAGCCGCTAATTTCATTTGCCGCCACATAGCAAATTTTCGTTACTTTTGCGCATATTACATCTTTAAGGCAATGTCGAACTCGAAGAAAATCAAGTCTGCACTTATCTCGGTCTTCCACAAGGACGGCCTCGACGAAATCGTCAAATCCCTCGGCAATCTCGGTGTCAAAATCTACTCCACCGGAGGCACCCAAAAATTTGTCGAAAGCCTGGGAATACCCGTCACGGCTGTTGAAGACGTCACCGGCTACCCCAGCATCCTCGGAGGCCGAGTCAAGACCCTCCACCCGGGAGTATTCGGCGGCATCCTCGCTCGCAGAGACAATGCGCAAGACCTCGAACAACTCAAACAGTTCGACATAAACCAAATCGACCTCGTCATCGTCGACCTCTACCCATTCGAAGACACCGTAGCTTCTGGCGCAGGCAACCAGGCAATCATCGAGAAAATCGACATCGGAGGCATCTCACTCATCAGAGCAGCCGCCAAAAACTACAAAGACGTCGTCATCGTAGCCTCCAAAGCCCAATACGCGCAACTCGCCCAACTCCTCGCCCAGAAAAACGGTAACACCGACGAAGAAGACCGCTACGACCTCGCCCGACAAGCCTTCGGAGTCTCCAGCCACTACGACTCCGCCATCTTCTCCTACTTCGACCGTGAGAAAAAAGACGGACTGCGTCTCACCGCCGACGGACAAATGCACCTCCGCTACGGCGAGAACCCACACCAGAAAGGCGCCTTCTACGGCGACTTCGACAAGATGTTCGACCAGCTCCACGGAAAAGAAATCTCCTACAACAACCTTCTCGACATCGACGCCGCCGTCGCACTCATCTCCGATTTCGACGACACCACAGTCGCAATCCTCAAACACAACAACGCCTGCGGCGTCGCCGTCCGACCCACACTCCTCCAAGCCTGGAAAGACGCCCTGGCCGGCGACCCCGAATCAGCCTTCGGAGGCATAGTCGTCGCCAACCGCAACGTCGACAAAGCCACCGCTGAAGAAATGAACAAAATCTTCTTCGAAGTAGTCATCGCCCCAGCCTACGACGCCGACGCACTCGAAATCCTCCAACAAAAGAAAAACAGGATCATACTCATCCGCAAAGACTGCCCCTCGGCCCCGAAGACCGTCCGCACCTGCCTCAACGGATACCTCGTCCAAGACCGAGACCTCGCCACCGAAACCATCGACACCCTCGAGAACAAAGGAGCCCGCCAAGCCACACAGCAAGAACTCGCAGACCTCATCTTCGCGCAGAAAATCGTCAAGCACACCAAGAGCAACGCCATAGTCCTCGCCAAAAACCAGCAACTCCTCGGAAGCGGAATGGGCCAGACCAGCCGAGTCAACGCACTCAAACACGCCATCGAGAAAGCACACCACTTCAACCTCGACCTCAACGGAGCAGTCCTCGGATCCGACGCATTCTTCCCCTTCGGCGACTGCGTCGAAATCGCACACAAAGAAGGCATCAACGCCGTAATCGAACCAGGAGGCTCCATCAGAGACAACGAGACAATCGACTTCTGCAAAGCCAACGGCATGGCGCTCCTCTTCTCCGGAATCAGGCACTTCAAGCACTAAGCCCCACTTCAGACCTCTTTCTCACAACAGCATAAGGAAACATGGGACTCTTCTCATTCCTCACACAAGAACTCGCGATGGACCTTGGCACAGCCAACACCATCATCATCCACGACGACAAAATCGTCGTCGACGAACCATCAATCGTCTCCCTCGACAAACACACCGACCGAACCATCGCCATCGGCCAAAAAGCCAGGCAGATGCACGGCAAGACACACGAGAACATCTACACCATCGACCACTCCGCGACGGCGTCATCGCAGACTTCAACGCCGCCGAGAAGATGATCCGTGGCATGATCAAACTCCTCCCCCAACCCAAATTCTTCACACCATCCCTCACCATGGTCATCTGCGTACCCTCCGGCTCCACCGAAGTCGAGCTGCGAGCAGTACGCGATTCCGCCGAACACGCCGGAGGACGTGAAATATACCTCATCTACGAACCCATGGCCGCAGCACTCGGCATCGGAATCGACGTCGAGGCGCCACAGGGCAACATGATAGTCGACATCGGCGGCGGAACCACCGAAATCGCCGTCATCTCCCTCGGAGGAATCGTCACCAACAAAAGCATACGCATCGCCGGAGACGACCTCACACTCGACATCCAAGAACACATGAGGCGACAGCACAACATCAAAGTCGGAGAGATAATGGCCGAAAGAATCAAAATCGGAGTCGGCTCCGCGCTCGCCGAACTCGAGACACCACCCGACGACTTCATCGTCCAAGGCCCCAGCATCTCCACGGCCCTCCCGCTCGAAGTCCCCGTCTCCTACCAGGAAATCGCACACGCCCTCGAACGAAGCGTCGCCAAAATCGAAGCCGCCGTCATGTCCGCCCTCGAGCAAACACCCCCTGAGCTCTACGCCGACATCGTCAACAACGGAATCTACCTCACAGGAGGCGGCGCACTGCTCAGAGGACTCGACAAACGACTGACCGACAAAATACACATCCCCTTCCACATCGCCGAAAACCCCCTGCACAGCGTCGCCATCGGTACCGGAATCGCGCTCAAAAACCGCAACCGCGGACTACCATACCTGCTCCGCTAACACCCCCCCTGCGGAATGGATCGCCAACCCGCAAACGGTCAACACCATACAGCCCCGCCCCGAACCGCCGCCCCGAACCGGACAATCTCCCTTCAATCGAGGCGCGACCCGGGGCGGGGCTTAAGAGTGACTAACACACCATCCCTCCCCAAACGACCAACCTCCCGCCGATGAACAACTTCTTCCAATTCCTCAGACGGCACACAACCACAATAATCTTCATAATCCTCGAAGCCCTCGCCCTCGCCCTCGTCTTCACAGGAAACGACTACCACCGGGCAGCCTATCTATCGTCCGCCAACGTCGTCACGGGCTCAATCAACCGACTCACCAGCTCCGTAGGCAAATACTTCGCCCTCGCCACGGCCAACGAGTCACTCGCCGAGCAAAACCTCGCCCTACAGCAAGAAGTCGCCGCCCTCCGGGCACAGCTCATGGCCGTCCCCGACTCCGTATGGCCCGACATCCCACTCCAAGCCCAGCAGCCTAGCCTGCGCTACCACGCCGCCAAAGTCATCGGCTCATCCACCAACCGCAGCCGAAACATGATCACCATCGACCGAGGAGCCGCCAACGGCGTTAAGCAAGACATGGCGGTCATCAACCCGCAAGGCGTAGTCGGACTCGTCGCGGCAGTCAGCCAACACTTCGCCCTCGTCCTCCCCATCATAAACACATCCTCAAGGCTATCCGTCAAAATCAAACGACAAAACCATCGCGGACAGCTCCTATGGGACGGCATGTCACCACAAAGAGCCCAACTCTCCGACATCCCCGAACACGCCACCGTCGACATCGGAGACACCGTCATCACCAGCGGAGCCTCGGCATTCTTCCCCGAAGGACTCGTCGTAGGCACAATCAGCGCCATCGAGCCCGACCGCAACGGCGGATTCTTCGACATCGACATCGACCTCGCCGTCGACTACAACGCCGTCTATCACGTCTACCTGATCGAGAACCTCGCCGCGCAAGAACGTAACGACCTCGAAAAACCAGCCTCCGATGAATAACACCGCCAACCTCATACGACTGGCCGTCGTCCTGATCGTCGTACTACTCCTCCAAGTGGTCGTCTTCGACAACCTCGACTTCCTCGGCCTCTGCAACCCCTTCATCTACGTGCTTTTCATCCTCGTCGCCCCATTCGGATGCCCGACGTGGCTGCTCATGCTCATGGCCGCCGGAGAGGGACTCATCATCGACATCGCCTCCAACACACCCGGAATGCACATGGCAGCCACTATCCTTATCGCCTACCTCCGACCCGCCGTCCTCAGGCTCGTAGCCTTCCGAAGCGCGACATACAAGGAGGGCGACATCCCAGGCTCACGTGGCTACGGCTCCCTATGGTTCGCGCGCTACACACTCATCATCGTCGCAATACACCACCTCGCCCTCTTCCTCATCGAGCAGTTCGACTCTTTCTACCTCTGGTCCACGCTCATAAGGATTGTACTCAGCATCGTCGCGTCAACCCTCCTCATCATCCTCATCGAAAGATTCGCCCCCGCTACCCGAGGCGCCGACGACTGACCCTCACCCTTATAACCCTTCCGAAAAGATGTTCGAGAACAGAAAGCTCATTGTGGGAGGAATAATGGCCATCCTCGGGTTCATCGTCATTTGCAGGCTCCTCTACGTCCAAGTCCTTACAGACCAATACCGAGAGGCCGCCGACATGAACTCCCGACGCAAGATTGTACAATACCCCTCCCGCGGACTCATATTCGACCGCAACGGCAAACTCCTCGTCTCCAACCAGCCCGTCTACGACGTCGTCATAGTCCCCAAAGAAGTCGCCCCCTTCGACAGCCTCGACTTCTGCCAGACAGTGGGCATCGACATGCCCACCCTCCGGAAGCTCTTCGCCGACGTGAGGCTCCAAATCCGCCGACGCAGGGCCTCCATCCACAAGCCCGTCACATTCATGAGGCAAATCTCCGACGAGACCTACGCCGCCCTCCAAGAAAAACTTTACAGGCTCAAAGGCTTCTACGCCCAACGGCGCACACTCCGAAAATACGAATACCCCGTGGCCGCCAACGTCCTCGGCTACGTAGGCGAAGCCGGAGACAAATTCATCGAGAAAAACCCATACTACGCGCCGGGAGACTACGTCGGAATCTCAGGCATCGAAAGCTCCTTCGAGAAAGACCTCCGAGGCAAAAAAGGCGTCAACTACATAATGGTCGACGTCCTCGGGCGGACAAAAGGAGAACTCTACGAGGGACAATACGACACCGCAGCCATCTCAGGACGCGACCTCACACTCTCACTCGACATCGACCTCCAATCCTACGGCGAGAAACTCATGCAGGGCAAGACCGGAAGCATCGTCGCCATACGCCCACAGACAGGAGAAATCCTCGCCATGGTCTCCGCCCCCACCTACGACCCCAGCCTACTCGTTGGCCGCGCCCGCTCGCAGAACTTCTCCACACTCTCCAACGACCCAAACAAGCCCCTCTTCAACCGAGCCATCCAGGCATGGTACCCACCAGGATCCACCTTCAAGACAATCAACGCCCTGATCGGACTCGAAGAAGGCGTCATAACACCCGCCACGCGCTACCCCTGCTCCCACGGCTACTCCATCGGATCCTTCCACCTCGGATGCCACGGACACGCCTCACCACTCGACCTCAGGCAGTCCATACAAAACTCCTGCAACGCCTACTACTGCTACGCCTTCCGAGAGATAATCGACGCCAAGAAGTTCGGCAGCGTCAAAGTAGGACTCGACCGATGGAAAGACCATCTCGTAAAATTCGGACTCGGATACAGGCTCGGCATCGACATCGCCAACGAGAACCGCGGATTCGTGCCAAACTCCGCCTACTACGACAAGGCAAAAGGCAAAAACTGGAACTCCCTCGGCGTCATCTCACTCTCCATCGGACAAGGAGAGCTCCTGCTCACCCCCATACAAATGGCCAACGTCGCCGCCACCATCGCCAACAAAGGCTGGTTCATCACACCCCACGTCGTCCACAAAATCTCTGGCGGCAACATCGACACACTCTACACCAACCGCAGATACACCGACATCGACACCGCCGCCTTCACCGTCGTCCAAGACGGAATGGAAGCCGCCGTATGGGGCGAGTGGGGCGGCACGGCGCGCTCCGCCCAAGTGCCGGGCATCCGAGTCTGCGGAAAAACCGGAACGGCACAAAACCCTCACGGCAAAGACCACTCCATCTTCATGGCCTTCGCCCCGCGAGAAAACCCCAAAATCGCCATATCCGTCTACGTCGAGAACGCCGGATTCGGAGCCACATGGGCGGCGCCCATAGCAGCCCTCATGATCGAGAAATACATCAACGGCTCAGTCGCCCCCGAGCGCAAATGGAAAGAGGACCGAATACTGGCCATGACCACAATCACCGCCCCCAAACCACCCGACGCCCCTAAAACCGACCCCGACAAACCCCGCGAAGCCAAACCCAAGGCCAACGCCAAACCCGCCCAGGACCCAACGCCCGAACCTGCCCCGCCGCCCGCAGAGCCCCTAAAGCCAGCCATCCCACTCCCCACCCCCATACCCGAGCCCCAAACAACAGAAACACCGACCGATGCTCAGTGACAACAACTCCATGGCCTCCTACCGCAAGGGCGTCGACTGGCTCACGCTCCTGCTCTACGTCTTCCTCGTAGCCTTCGGATGGGCAAACCTCTACGCCGCCAACTACAACCCCGAGGCGGGGGCGCAATTCTCGTTCAACTCCGAGTATTTCAAGCAGCTCATCTGGATCGTCATCTCCCTCGCCTGCGGAGGTGTCATCATGTTGTCCGACAGCAAGGTCTTTGTGGTCGCGTCGTGGCTCGTCTACGTCCTTTCTCTCCTCCTGCTCACCGTCGTGCTCTTCGCCGGCAAGGAGGTCTACGGCGCCAAGTCATGGCTCGTCATTGGCCCCGTGGCCTTCCAGCCTGCCGAGTTCACCAAGATCGGGACCGCCCTCGTCCTCTCCCGACTCATGAGCCGCTACGGCTTCACCTTCTCACTCAAGAGCTATTTCAAGCTCTTCGCCGTCATCCTGACCCCCGTCGTATTCATCCTCCTCCAAAATGATACAGGCTCCGCGCTCGTATACTTCGTCTTCCTGCTCGCCATGTTCCGAGAGGGAATGTCGCCACACATACTCATCATAGGCTCCCTCTGCGTAGTCGTGGCCATAGCCGCCCTCCTCCTCGACGCACCGCCCGTCCTCATCTTCATATCCGCCGCCGGACTCGTCTCGATGCACCTGCTCATGTCGCGCCAGCAACTCGTGTGGGGCGCCCCGCTCTCGCTCGGGGTCGGGCTATTCGTGGGAGTCGCGCTCTGGGCCGTCATGACATTCATCCTCGACCGCCCCATCCTCGAAGACTACGTCATCCTCGCCGGCATGGGGGCGGCGACGCTCACCTCGCTCCTGCTCCTCATCGCCCACAGGCTCAAGGGCCTCGGATGGCTCCTGGCCTACGTCTGGATCGCCCTCGCCCTCGCTTTCGGAACGAGCTACGCCTTCGACAACATCCTCGGCGACCACCAGCGAACCCGCATCAACGTCCTCTTCGGAATCGAGGACGACCCCCTCGGCGCCGGCTACAACGTCAACCAGAGCCTCATCGCCATAGGATCCGGCGGCCTCACGGGCAAAGGCTACCTCGGCGGAACACAGACAAAGCTCGACTTCGTCCCAAAACAGACGACCGACTTCATCTTCTGCACCGTCGGCGAGGAGTGGGGATTCTTCGGCAGCGCCCTGCTCGTCACCGTCTACGTCGTCTTTTTCCTCCGGATTCTCTCCCTTGCCGAGAAGCAGCACTCCGTCTTCAGCCGCGTCTTCGGCTATTGCGTAGCCGGGGTCTTCTTCTTCCATTTCTCCATAAACGTATGCATGACCATTGGCCTCATGCCAGTCATCGGCATCCCCCTGCCATTCTTCTCCTATGGCGGATCCTCGCTATGGGGCTTCTCCGTCATGCTCTTCATTTTCCTAAAACTGGATACCGACCGTAATTTCCTCATCCGATGAAGCAAATACTCGCCTATTTCTTCCAAGGGCTCCTCTACACCGTCCCCATCGCCGCAACGGCCTACGTAGTCCTCAAACTCGTCTACATCGCCGACTCGCTCTTCGTCGGAGTCCCCATAGTCCGCGACATCCCTGGCCTCGGCCTGCTCCTCGTCCTGGCGCTCATCTCCATCGCGGGCTGGGGCGGCAGCCGCTTCCTCTCCCCACGGATGGTTGAGCTTTTCGAGACCGCCCTGGCCAAGGTCCCCTTCCTCAAGCTCATCTACACCTCCGTCCGCGACCTCATGAAGGCTTTCGTGGGAGAGAAACGAAAGTTCGACCACCCCGTCATGGTCAAAATGGACCCCGACGGCCTCAACAACCGCCTTGGCTTCGTCACACAGTCCGACCTTAATAGCCTCGGACTCAAAGAGATGGTCGCCGTCTACTGCCCATTCCCCTACAGCGTCATGGGCGACCTCATCATCGTCCCCGCCGCCAACGTCACGCCCCTCGACGGGGTCAATTCGGTCGACCTCATGAAATTCGTCGTCTCGGGCGGCGTAGCCTCTTCCGAAGAGAAGAAGGAAGGAAAATGACAATACATTGAAAAAAATAACGGCGGCTATTGCAAAATCAAAAACAATACCATAATTTTGCAACGTCAAAGAAAAGACAACACGACACTTGACTTCTTGGGGGTATAGCTCAGTTGGCTAGAGCGTTTGAATGGCATTCAAAAGGTCGCGGGTTCGACTCCCGCTATCTCCACAACCCTCTCACGGGTCTCTTCCTTAGATACGAGTGGAACGATTTGCTACTTGCAACCACTATAAAAAAGTGCTAAAAAGCGATTCAC
>JAFPDB010000267.1 GCA_017390085.1 Bacteroidales bacterium
CTTTGTAGCTTTCTTTGGACTGTTCCCGCAGCGCGTTGCCGGAGACGCTGTCGCCTTCGGAGAAGAAGTTTTTGTATGCCACTGTCAGGGCGCGGGATTTTCTCCTGTATTCCGTGGTGCGTTGCTTCCATGCTTGGAGCGAGTCGTTTTGCGGGGTGCCGCCGCAGGAGCTGACGGTGTCGATGTGTGCGTAGACGTCGCCGGGCTCGGTCACGACGAGAAGCTCTTGCGTATGTAGCCGATATCGGTAGTGTAGTCGGAGGATGCCGACGTAGCTCTTGTCGGTCACGAGCTCAAAACTGTTGCCCTCGATTTTTGTGGAGTCCACCCCGATGTTTTGCTCCTTGTTGCTGGGGACGATGAAAATGTATTGCCCGTCCCACTTGTCGGAGGGCAGTGTGCCGTGGATTCGGCACTCGCCTTGTTGCGTGTTCGAGCCTGAGCAAGCGGTCAGAAGGGATAGGAGTGCCGCGGCCAAAAATTTTGGGGTTCTCATTTTTTGTGTCGATATGAGTTATTTCTTGATTGTCACTTGAATGCGCTCGTCGGAGAACAGTTCGTCGTGCGTGGCGCGAGGGTCGAGATCTACTTTGACGGTCGTGAAGTCGGGAGTGTTGAAGGAGAAGAGCGAATGGGAGTAGAACTCTCTGGGCGATTGTTGTGGCAGTAGGAAGGCTTTGCCCACGTTGCCGGCCGTGTCGACGTGGGCGATGTAGGCGAGGCTGGTCACGCTGTCGTGGCGGCGGCTGGAGAAGACAATCCAGCGCGAGTCGCTGCTCCAGTTGTGGAAACTCTCGGTGTCGTCGCTGTTGGCGGCTGTCGCGGGTCGCTTGTCGCCCGTCCGGAGGTCCAAGATCCAGAGGTCGGACTCTTTGTGGTCGATGGGGAAATATCCGTAGTCCGTTTGGCAATACATAAGGAACCGCCCGTCGTAGGAGGGGCGCGGCAGGGAGACGCTATGCCCCTCGGGCGCGGCGCGTAGAATCGTGTCCACGTGGTCGCCAATCTCGCCTTTCTGTGCGTCGAATCCGATGGCGCAGAGGTTGTAGCGGATTTGCTCAATATCTGTAGCGTTGCGGATGGGTTTGGCGGTGCAGAAGAAAATAGTCTTGCCGTCGGCAGAGAAGACCGGGTACGTCTCCATGTCGGGCGTCTGGAGGTGGGGCGAGAGTATTAGCTCGTTGGTCCTCACGTCCATGACGCAGCAGTCCGAGGCGCGGTCGATGACTTCGATAAATTTCTCGCAGCCCGTCTTAAAGACCTGATTCACTTTGTTGAGCGAGTAGGCGCAGTAGTCTCCCGAGGGGTGCCAATAGGGGTACATGCAGTTGCAAAGCGTCGAATCTGTTTTCGTCGTCAGCCACTTGCGCTTCCCGTCCATGGCTACGAGCGTGGCCGGGTGCTTGCCCCGGTAGTGTTGGGTGAGGCGCGCCGGGTTGGCGCGGTTGGCGGTGTGGCAACACATGCATTGTCCGGGGACGAGGGTCGACGTGACGATTGGCGACTCGTCGAATGTGTGGATGTCGCGCTGGTAGATGCCGATGTGGCTAAAGGTCTCGTAGCCGGGGGCAATCTTGCGATACGTCAGCCCATAATCGTCGAGCGGGTCGGAGCTCACGTGGACAACGAAGTCGGCATATCGGGTCCATTGCCCGTCGCGCCTTGCGCACACATTGACGTAGAGGTCGGCGCCCGCGTTCTGGGCCGTCAGGGCGCGCCATTCGTCAATGTCGAAGTCCGCAACCTCGCCATCGGCGCATATCTCGCCGCCACGCTCGCCTCTGACGACCACGTAGACGGCGTCCGCGCTGTCGACTTCAAAGTTCAGGGGCGCGATGCCCGCGGGGATTGTGACTCCCACGTAGTCGGGCCAAATCTTCGGGGCGTCGGCTGCCTCCACGATGTCGGTCGGATGGGGCGCGCATGAGGCCGTGAGGGCCGTTGCCAATGCTGCTATGATGATAGTTCTCATCTATCGGACTTGTTCTTGGTCGTTGATTCTCGTCGCGCCCGTGTTGGCGTCGTTCCGCGACTTCTGAAGAAGCAGGTAGTGCCAATATGTCTTGCGCCATTCGGGTGCTTGCAGACGAGGGTCGTTCGGATTGGCGGAGTAGATTTTTATGAAGTCGACGAAGCGATTCTCCACGTCGGGCGCGATGGCCACAGGCACTCCGTTGAGGTTCTTGTGGCTTTGGCTCCATGCTATCATCACGGCCCCCTGGACGTGGCGTGGCACTTGATTGCCGTAGGCCTCTTTCGCCAGCATGAGGTGCGACCATAGCGACTGGATGTCGCTGAGCAGGAGGCATTGCGCCAACGAGTAGTCGAGGGCCATGCGGTTGTCGTGGTTTCCTTCGTAGGCGATGTCCAGAAGCTGCCCCATCTTGAAGAAGTTCATGTAGAACTCGCTCTTGAAACGCAGCTTGCGCAACCGTCCCCATACGGGATGGGAGTCGATGGCGGCCTCGTTGCCGAGCAGAGCCTCGGCCTTGCGCGCCC
>JAFPDB010000268.1 GCA_017390085.1 Bacteroidales bacterium
AGTTTCGGCATCCACGTGGCCCGACTGGCGGGCATGCCCCGGGTCGTGGTGGACAGGGCTGGCGAGATCTTGAAGAAGCTCGAGAGCGAGCGCGACGGAGACGGGGAGTCGGAGCGTAAGGGCTTCAAGAAAGTGGAGCAGAAAAGAGAGGGCGCCGTGCAGCTGAGCCTCTTCCAGCTCGACGACCCCCTCGTCATGAGCATCCGCGACGAGATAATAGGCCTCGACATCGACAACCTCACCCCGCGCGAGGCGCTCAACAAGCTCTACGACATCCGCCGGCTCCTGGGCCTCGACCAGGCCGGGGGCCAGTCACGGAATAAATAGCAATGCGCCTAACTCCGCTATTGGTTGAATTTGCTATCTTTGCCGAAGCTTTAAGATCTTAAAAATAACATAGATAAAGATGAAGAGAATCGTTCTTATCCGCCACGGCCAGAGCGCCTGGAATCTCGAGAACCGTTTCACGGGCTGGACAAACGTCGACCTTACCGAGAACGGCATCGCCGAGGCCATCAAGGCCGGCAAGACCCTCAAAGAGCAGGGCTTCACTTTCGACATCGCCTACACCTCTTTCCTCAAGCGCGCCGTCAAGACCCTCAACAACGTCCTCGACCAGATGGACCTCGACTGGATTCCTGTCGAGAAGACCTGGCGCCTCAACGAGAAACACTACGGCGACCTCCAGGGCCTCAACAAGGCGGAGACCGCGCAGCAGTACGGCGACGAGCAGGTCAAGATCTGGCGCCGCAGCTACGACGTTGCCCCCAACCCGATCCCCGACACAGACGACCGCAGCGCGACCAAGGACCCCCGCTACGCCCAGTACGTGCCCGACTTCGAAATCCCCCGCACCGAGAGCCTCAAGGACTGCATCGAGCGCACCCTCCCCTACTGGAAGAGCGTCATCTTCCCGCAGCTCAAGAAGGTCGACAACATCGTAGTCGTCGCCCACGGCAACTCGCTCCGCGGCGTCATCAAACACCTCAAGGGCATTTCCGACGAGGGCATCATCTCACTCAACCTCCCCACCGCAGTGCCCTACGTCTTCGAGTTCGACGACGAGAACCTCCAGCTCCAGAAAGACTACTTCGTCGGCGACCCTGAGGAAATCAAGAAACTTATGGATGCCGTAGCCAACCAAGGCAAGGCGAAATAAGCCCCCTTTACGGTATAAATCCTGAATTTAATCGCCCAGCCGCGCACTTGCGAGGCTGGGCGAATTAGTTTTATAGCAATTAGCCACCGCGAACCGACTCTTGTCACCTCCCCCACATCGTCCTCTTGACACCAAAGCCTCGCTACTTGATGTCTGGCGAACACGGCAGACCCCACTCTTGGGCTGTTCGTGAACAAATAAGGAATTGTATCTCAGGGGGATTAAGGAGCAAAGTCTGGCCGTAAACCACTGGTTCTTGGGCGATAGGCGATGTTGGAAAACGTTTCAATTGTCGCCTACATATTGCACAATTTGATCGAAACACCTACATTCGTGATATAAACTCAAGAGCTAAACCAATAATCTTATGGACAAGTTAAAATTCTACGCAGAGTCGATACTAAAAAACAAGTATGCCGACTTCTCGGGTCGCGCCCGCCGCGAGGAGTTCTGGTATTTCATGATCTTCAACCTCATCGTGAGCGCGGTCGTCGGCCTCGTCGCCGCGATACCCGTCGCCAACGTTGTGGCCTCAATAATCTCACTCGCAATCCTTATCCCAACAATCGCAGTCGCAGTCCGCCGCCTGCACGACGCCAACTACAGCGGTTGGTGGCTGCTTCTCTCCTTTGTCCCCCTGATTGGGCACTTTGTACTCATAATATTCTGGACGCGAGAGGGGATTCCGGCCGACAACAAGTGGGGGTCCAACCCCAAGAACCAAGTGCCGCCGTCTTTTTAGTGCGCTTCGCTCACCATCTCCTGATAATTTAGTTCACGTAATTCGTAATATCTAAAAAACACTCTCCCATGGAAAACACTGCAAAATTGGGCATTTTTGACTACGTCAAACAAACCGTGACGACCAACTTCGCCAACTTCTCCGGCCGCGCGCGCCGCCGCGAATATTGGCTTACCTATCTGGGCCTCTGCGTCGTATCGTTCGGCTTCGCAATCCTGCAAATCTTGTCGTTTCAATCGGCCGTCTTGGCGATAATTGTCAGTGTTCTCTCAATCCTTTGGGGTCTGTTCGTCTTCATACCCAACCTGGCACTGCTTGTCCGCCGCCTACACGACATCAACCGCAGCGGTTGGTGGCTTCTGCTTTGCATGACGGGTATCGGCTCCATAGTAATCCTGGTGTTCCTCTTCCTCGCAGGCACAGAGGGCGAGAACGACTACGGTCCGGATCCCAAGGCCAACGACGTAGTTGCCAGACCGTAGCAACCTTCGGACGCGTATTGACGAATTTGAGCCGTACGTTGAAATAATCGCCGCGGCTTCCGCGTCTGGGCGTACCTTAGCGTGCTCGAAAATCAATACCATCCAAATGATAATCAGAAACATATTAGCGTTCAGCGCGGCTGCAGCCCTCCTTACGCTCACGGGCTGCGCCGACGCTCCGGAAGGACAAGTGGCCAACCCTATAGACAACATCATGACGCGCACAAGCGTCCGAGCCTACACGGCAGAGAAACTGACCGCTGAGCAAGTCGAGACGCTTCTCCGCGCCGCGATGGCCGCCCCGTCGGCCGTCAATAAGCAACCATGGGATTTTGTCGTAGTGGATGAGCCTGCCCTGCTCGACTCCCTTCAGGCGGCCTTGCCCAACGTGCCCCTGACGCGGGCCAATTGCCAGCAAGTCATTGTCGTTTGCGGCAATATGCAGAAAGCCCTCGAAGGCGATGCGCAAGCCTACTGGATTCAAGACTGCTCCGCGGCAAC
>JAFPDB010000269.1 GCA_017390085.1 Bacteroidales bacterium
CGGTCTTGCCAATTGAGGTTATGGCTCCCGTCGAGGGGTCGAAGCAGATGGAGTTTGTGAGTGTCTGAGCGGCTGGCAGTGTGGCAATCTGGCCGTTTTGCGTGCAGCGTATCGTCTTTTGCGTCAGTAGGATGTTGCGGTCCATGACTTTTATGGTCACGTTGCCCGGAATCATGTAGCGGAGCCCTGTCTGCTGGTCGGCTTGCTTTTTGGCTTGCGAAGCGTCGTTGACGCGTGCCGAGTCGTCAAACTCCATGTCTACGTAGATGGGTTTGCCGCTCAGGTCCATGGCGTCGGTGAAGCCCGCCGTTTCGGAGAAACGCGCCGGCACGGTGTTGCTCGCGCCGTTGTAGTCTGGCGCCACCTCCACGATTCGGGTGACGGTTATCGTGTCTCTCCGCCCGGCGAACAGCTCCACGTGTTGCCTCTCGAGGCGGTCGATGTTCGCCAAGGCTTGCTGCATGCTGCCGGCGTCGGGGAGGCGGTTTTCGGCGGCCCCGGTGATGATGCCCACTCTCGCGGCGCGGAGCGAGTAGATTGTCATTGCGCACTCTTCGGCCATGGCGGCTTTGGACGTGCGCGAGAGGATGGATTGGGAGAGGGGGGCTTGCGAGAGGTCGGCGTACTTGATTTCGGGGTCGGGTTTATGGGTTGCCGTCGCAGCGGGCGATGGTTGTGTGGCGTTGATGGCGGCAATCGTCCCGTCTGCGTTGAGGGAGAGTTGCGGCAGCTGTCCGTCGTCGGACGATATTTTGAAGCGCCGGCTGTAGTCGGCTTGTCCCGTAGTGGTGATTTCGGCCCCTATGAGTCGCCATTTAATGGAGTTCTCCGTCACGATGTCCGTCAGGTTGAGGAAACGTGTGGAGTATTGGAAGTAGGGGCCGACAGTCGAGACGACCACCTGCGCCGTGAGGCGGATTTGGACAACCGTCTTGGGCAGGGCGTAGATTATTCCTCCGTTGGCGGCGTCGGCGTCTTGCGCGATGGGTGTCACTTTGACCGTCGCCTTTTCTGCCGCCATGGTGGGGAGGGCCATCATCGTGGCCATGAGCATGGCGGACAGTTTGGTCGAGATGTTCATCGTTAGTGGTTTGGGAATATGTGTGTTGTGTGTGTTTACGAAGATAGCGAAAAAAGTCAGTAGGTGGTGCTTCAGCCCATGGCGTCGAGCTTTGCCTGCAAGGCTTTCATCTCGTCGCGGAATTGCGCCGCCTCGATGAAGTTCATCTCTTTCGATGCCTTTTTCATGTTTTTCTTGGCCTTGTCGATGGCTTTGACAAGGCTGTCGCGCGTCGCTGGGGCGTTGGCTTCCGCGCTGTGGTAGGCCGACGCCTCTTCGGCGGCTGTGGAGAGTCCGTTGTCGTCGGGCGCTGGTTCTTGGCTCGAGGCGAGGAGCGTGCTCTTGTTGATGGCCTTGTTGAGGCCTTTGGGCGTTATGTGGTGCTCGGCGTTGTAGGCCATCTGTTTTGCCCGGCGCGCGTTTGTGGAGTCGATGGTGGCCTGCATGGAGGGTGTGATCTTGTCGGCGTACATTATTGCCAGGCCGTTGAGGTTGCGCGCGGCGCGTCCCACCGTCTGCGTCAGCGACCTTTCCGTGCGCAGAAAACCCTCCTTGTCGGCGTCGAGTATGGCGACGAGCGACACCTCGGGCATGTCGAGTCCCTCGCGGAGCATATTTACGCCAATGAGCACGTCGAAGACTCCCTCGCGGAGCTTCTGCATTATCTCGATGCGCTCCAGGGTGTCGACGTCGGAGTGAATGTAGGCGCATTTCACGCCCAGGCGGGTCATGTATTCGCTCAGCTCCTCGGCCATCCGTTTGGTGAGCGTCGTGACCAACGTCCTCTCGTTGAGGCCGATGCGTTTGCTGATTTCGCCCATGAGGTCGTCGATCTGGTTGAGGCTGGGGCGGACCTCGATGGCGGGGTCGAGCAGGCCCGTGGGGCGCACCACTTGCTCCACCACCACGCCTCCCGAGAGTCGCAGCTCGTAGTCGGCCGGCGTGGCGCTGACGTAGATGACCTGGTTGGTCATTTGCTCAAACTCCTCGAATTTGAGTGGTCGGTTGTCGCGTGCGGCGCGGAGGCGGAATCCGAAGTCGACGAGTGAGTCCTTTCGGGAGCGGTCGCCTCCGTACATGGCGTGGATTTGCGGGATTGTCACGTGGCTCTCGTCGATTACGATCAGGAAGTCTTTTGGGAAGTAGTCGAGAAGGCAGTAGGGCTTCTCACCCTCGTTGCGGCCGTCGAAGTAGCGCGAGTAGTTTTCGATTCCGGGGCAATAGCCTATCTCCTTGATCATCTCCATGTCGTACTCCACTCGCTGCTCGAGCCTCTTGGCCTCGGTCTCCTTGCCATCGTCGCGGAAGGCTTGGGCCTCGCGGACGAGGTCGTCTTGTATGTGGCGGATGGCGTCGTGTACCTTGTCTTTGGGCGTTATGAAGAGGTTGGCGGGGAAGAGGGTGACCTCCTCTTGCTCGCTGAGTGTGTCGGCCGACGTGGGGTCTATGGTCTCGATGCTCTCGATTTCGTCGCCGAAGAATATGAAGCGGTAGGCGAAATCCTCGTAGGCCACGAAGACGTCAATCGTGTCGCCCTTGACGCGGAAGTTGCCCCTGTCGAAAGCCACCTCGTTGCGCGAGTATTGCGAGTCTTGCAGTTGGCGCAAGAAGCTAGTCGAGGTCATCTTCTGCCCCACGCGGGCTTTTATCACTCCGCCGAAGAAGTCGTCGGGGTTGCCGAGTCCGTAGAGGCACGAGACGGATGAGACGACGATTATGTCGCGCCGCCCGCTCATGAGCGCCATTGTCGAGCTGAGGCGCAGCTTGTCGAGGTCCTGGTTTATGGCCAGGTCTTTCTCTATGTAGGTGTCGGTGGCGGCTATGTAGGCCTCGGGCTGGTAGTAGTCGTAGTACGACACGAAGTATTCCACGGCGTTTTCGGGGAAAAAGGCTTGGAACTCGTTGTAGAGCTGGGCGGCGAGCGTCTTGTTGTGGCTTAGGACCAGTGTCGGGCGGCGTGTCTGGGCGATTACGTTGGCTATGGTGAACGTCTTGCCCGATCCTGTTACGCCGAGTAGGGTCTGGTGTTTGTCGCCGTGCTCAACGCCCTCGACCAGTTGGCGTATGGCCTCGGGCTGGTCGCCTGTCGGCTCGTAGGGCGAGACGAGTTTGAAGTCGGTCATCGTCGGGTTGTGTTTTCGTGAATGTTCGTGGTGGGGAGGTAAATCAAGACGGGGCAAGCCTCGGTAGGTCTCCTAAGGCTTGCCCCGTCGTTGTGTGTGGTTGTTGCCGCAAGGGTCGTTGCCCTCTATGGTTCATGCCCTATCGGCGTCGCAGCCTTCGGGCGTTGCGCTCGTAGATTCTGCGGTTCTGCAAGTAGCTCTTGCGGGAGTATTTGGACGTGCTTTGGTACTTGGTGACGCTGTGGAACCTGTATTGGACGCCGAGGGCCACCGTCCAGAGGGCGTCGTAGGGTTTTTGGGACTCTGTCCACTCGGTCGACGATGTAGGCCAGCCCGTGTGGCCGTCGAACTCGTCGGTGAAGAGGAGGTCTCCCTTGACGTCGAACGTGAGCCACATCTTGCGATTGAGTGCGTAGCGGACGCCGAGCACGCCTGAGACCATGGGCGTGAGTTGCATTCCCTCGTCGTAGTAGAGCCAGAGGTTGGCGTAGTCGTCGTTGCCTAATTTCTTTTTGTATGCCTCGACGTCGAACGACGAGGTCGGCTCCTTCTTACAATTGTAGAACATCGCTCCGCCGCCGACGGCGAAGTATGGGTTGAAGAGCCTGCTGTCGTCGTAGCCCTGGATCAGGTCCAGGAAGTGGACTTTGGCGAAAGCCTCAACGTCGAAGAATGTGGTGCTGAATTCGATGTTGTCGTTCTGGCCGCCCTTGCATTGTCCGGCGTCGATTCCGGCGCGCCAGCTCAGCCAGCTAAGCATGCATTTCTCGACGTAGCCGCTGGTCGTCCATTTCACCCTGCCGCCGTCGACGAGGTCGCCAAAGTAGACGGTAGTGCCGAGCCTTCCTCCGACGGAGAGGCCGAGTTGGCTATCGGGAATTCGCCCAATGGGGTTGTTAAATTGCGCCAAAAGGCATTGTGTCGATAATGCGGCTATGGCGAGAAGTGACAGTATTCGTTTAACCATTGGTTTTTAGAAAGTCAAGCTGACTGCGTAATATTGGGTCTTCCTAAGCGCGAATTTTGCAAAAATATCTGAGAATCAAGACTAACGGATGGATAAATTGCGGTGTGGCGTCTTCGCGAGGCGCTTTAGCCCTATCGTTCGTTAATTTTTGCGCCGTTTTGCCTTATTCTCTATTGCTTTGCGCTATTTTGTGGCGTAAATTGGTAACTTAGTACAGATATAACGCCTAAAAGTATACCTGTTCTCGTCATCATGGAAATCAGTGAGAATGTTTCGCTTAAGCCTTTAAATACATTTAACATTGAGGCGCGTGCGTCGCTTATGGTCGACTGCCAATCAGAGGACGACGTCCGGCAGCTGCCCTCCGTCTTGGGGGGCGGCATGAGGCATTTTGTCCTTGGCGGCGGCAGCAACGTCTTGTTCCTCAACGATTTCGAAGGTGCCATAATCCGTCCGCTCATTGGCGGGATTGAGGTTTTGGAGGATGACGGCGACCACGCCAAGGTGAGCGTAGGCGCAGGCGTCGTATGGGACGACTTTGTGGCGTGGAGCGTGGGCCATGGCCTCTACGGGGCTGAGAATCTTTCGGGCATCCCCGGCAACGCGGGTGCGTCGCCCGTGCAGAATATTGGAGCCTATGGCGTTGAGGCGAAAGACGTTATAGATTCCGTGCGAGGCGTGCGGCTGTCGAGCGGCGAGCCGTTTGAGCTGCGTGGCGGGGAGTGCGCGTTTGGCTATCGCGACAGCATTTTCAAGCGCGAGTTGCGTGGCGACGTGGTCATAACGAGGGTCGTGTTCCGCCTCTCGCGCGTATTTCGTCCGCGCGTGGAGTATGGGGCGTTGCGCGCGGCTGTCGAGGCTCTTGGCGGCATCTCCGTGGCCAACGTGCGCAAGGCCGTCGTGGCTACGCGCGACTCCAAACTTCCTGACCCTAAGCTGCTTGGCAACGCGGGCAGCTTCTTCAAGAACCCCGTGGTCGATGCCGGAGTGGCCGATGCTATCGCGGCTTCCCGTCCCGACATGCCGCGCTACGCCCTTGCCGACGGGCTGGTGAAGATCCCGGCCGGATGGCTTATAGAGCAAAGCGGGTGGAAGGGCCGGAGCCTTGGCAACGCCGCCGTCCACGACCGCCAGGCTCTGGTGCTCGTCAACAAGGGCGGCGCGACGGCGGCCGAGGTCGTGAGGCTGTGCGAGGCCGTGAGGGCGGACGTCAAGTCGATTTTTGGGATTGAGCTTTCGCCCGAGGTCAATTTCGTGGGTGGGGCGTGAGGCCGCCCATGCCCTTCTGCCGCTGCCGGGTGGCGTTGTCGCCTGTGTTGAGGCTCTTGAACTTATATGAGAATGTGAGCATGGCGTAGCGTCCGATTACGCTGTGCGAGCTTGTCGTGACGCTTGCCGTCCCGACGTTGCGGCTGCGCCCCTCGGCACGGTCGAGCACGTCGTTCACTCTGAGGCGCAGCTCGCCGCAGTTGCCTTTCAGGAACCGTCCGCCGACGGCCGAGTTCCATATCAACGTGCTGGCGTCGTATTGGCTTCCCATGCCAGACGTAAGGTCGTGTCGCAAGGTGTTGTAGAAGAAGAGATGGTTGCGCAAGACGTTGAGTTTCACGTCGCCCGTGACGGTGTGCTTGTAATAGTTGTAGTTGCTCGAGGCGGCGTGGTCGTTGCGGATTATGTTGTAGGCGGCGTCGTAGCCGATGTTGAAGTCCCATGTCTCGCCCAGGCAGTTCGCTATGCTGAAACTCCCGTTGATGGCGTAGTTGCGGCTTGTGGTTCGCTCGCCCATGTAGAGTCCTGGCTCTTTCTGAAAGTCGAGTTTTATGTTGGAGTTCAATATGCATCCTTGCCACTTGACGGGTGTCGAGGCGTTGAGCGTCAACGACATGTAGAAGTTGCCGTCGAGGTTTATGGGGATGTCGTATTGGGTGCCGGCCGGCAGTGTTATGCCGTGTCGGATTATGCTGTCGGCGTCGGCGATGTAGCTGGCGAGGATAATCTGGTCGTTGATGAAGCGTATTGTCGACGAGAGGAATAGCATTCGGCTCTTCTCGCGGTTGTTGGCGATGAATGAGAATCGGACGTTGTGTGTGTAGCTCTGCCGGAGGTCGGGATTGCCGCTAATGTAGCGTCGGATGTTGCTCACGTCCACCACGTCTTGCAGTTGCGCGACCGACGGGGCGGTGGTGTTGGTCCGGTACGACAGCCTTACTCTGCGGGTCTTTTTATTGCCGACCCTGAGGTCGGCGTTTGGCATAAGGCTGAAGAATGATCGGCGCGTGTCGATGGGTAGTGGGAATGTCTGCTCGCCGTCGAGAATTGCTTCTTGCGCCCCGACGCCCAAGGATGCCGTCACTTTGCCGACTGCCAGTGTGAACGTGAGTCCGGGCCTGTGGATAATGTAGCGGCTCTGCTTGTTGTTGCTCAGGATGGGCGAGAAACGGTAGTTGGTCAGTCCGTCGGGCGAGGCGTCGGAGAGTGTGTCGGCCTCGACGGTCTTGTCCAGCTTGCTGATGTTCAGTTGCGGGGTGTAGGATAGCATTAGCGAGAGTCGTTTGCCCAGCGGCTCGGTGTAGGCCAGTGTGGCGCTGGCGTCGCGGCTGTCGTTGTCGCTGTCGGCTTTCTGGCCTGTGGCGGCGGGGCTCTTGTCGGGAGATGTTTGTTCGTTGAGGCTCTCGTAGTTCGTGTCGGCTTGGTTGGCTCCGTAGGCCATCTGGAGGGAAATGGTCCTGCGGGGCGTGCGGAATTTGTGGTTGAAGGTTATGCTGCCCTTTAAGACTGCTTTGCCCGATTCGCTGTCGCCGCGCCTGGCCGTTGTTCGGAGGGTGTCGGCTCCGCGTGTGTCTTGTCCGGCGTTGGCGTTGTGGGTGTCGGTTTTCTGGATTGAGATGTCGGGGCGGAAGTCTATGGTGTTGAGCGAGTCGATTCGCCAATGGATTTTCGCGGCGAGTCGGTGGTCGGCGTTGTTGTTGTCGGTGTCGGTGGAGCTGAGGAATATTCGCGGCAGCTCGTTGTCGTCTTTCACCAGATATTCTTGTCGGCTGGTGCTGTGGTTCTTGGTCTTGGAGACGTGGGTGGAGTATCCGGAGTCGAAAGTGACTGTCTGCGAGCGGGCGATGGATACGTTTAGGGCGGCGATTCCCGTGACGCATTTGCTGTTGGCTGCGGCCGAGGCGTTGCTGGCTGAGAATCCGCGTTGCCCGATGTCGTTTAGTTGCAGCACTGCCGAGTATCGGTTGCCTTCGGTCATGGTGTTGGATGTGAGGCCGGTTTCGAAGTGCATGTCGGTGCCGATGCCGCCGAAGGCTTGTCCGAAGCTGCCTCCCGTGATTTTGGTCTTGGTCAGGATGTTGAGTGTGCGTTCTTCGTTGCCGTCGCTTATGCCCGTAAACTCGCTCTGCTCGCTTTGCTTGTCGAAGACCTCGATTTTGTCGACCATGTTGGCGTCGATGTTGCGCAGGGCTATTGAGGGGTCGGAGCTGAAGAACTCTTTTCCGTCGACGAGTACTTTTTTTATCTCCTCCCCCCCGTGTTTGACGGTGCCGTCTTTGACCTGCATTCCGGGCATCTTCCTGAGCAGGTCCTCGGTCGTGGCGTCGGGTGCCACTTTGAAGGCCGCGGCGTTGTAGACTGTCGTGTCGCCCCTGAGCTCCTGCCGCAGGAGCGTGGCGCGGGCTTTCACCTCGTCGAGCTCTTGGCTCGTAGGGGTTATGGTTATCTTTCCGAGTCGGAGTTCGTCGCTGGCCACCCTGATGGTTTTGCTGAATGGCTCGTAGCCCAGGAACTTGACGCTCAGTACATATTCTCCCGCCGTCAGGCCGTCGAAGCCGAAGGCTCCCTGCTTTCCGCTCGCCACGGCCGTCTGATGCCCGTCTGAAGCGCGGGTCATGACGACGTTCGCGCCCGTGAGCGGGCCGTCGTTGTGGGCGTCGACGATGAAGCCGCCAACGTGGCATTGCCCCCGGGCGTCGGCCGGCAGCAACGCCGCCATGGCCAAGAGGACCATGAACAGCGTCAGAAGGGGTATCCGATTGCGAAGTTCCATGCGATGTTGTCGCCGTCGAAGCGGTTCTTTATGACCCATTTGCGGTTCTGTGATTGAGGGTCGTGAAGCGGGTAGGCGGCATCCATTCGGAAGATGAAGTAGTCGAAGTTCAGCCTTATGCCGAGTCCGGCGCCGAGGGCTATCTGTTTGTAGAAGTCGCCGCTGATGTTGCCATCCGCAGCGCCGTTGTTGAGCGTCCAGATGTTGCCGGCGTCGACAAAGGCCGCGCCCTCGAAGACGGAGATAATCTTGAAGCGGTATTCGGCGTTGGCCTCAATGCGGATGTCGCCAATCTGGTTGTGATAGCGGAGCGTGGCCGGCAGTGGGGTGGAGCCCGGGCCAAGTCCTCTTACGGGCCAGGCGCGGATGGAGTTGGCTCCGCCGACGAAGAAACTTTTCTCGTAGGGCAAGGCTATCGAATTGCCATACGGTTTGCCAAACCCTCCAAAGATACGGAAAACGGTGCAATTGTCAGCCTGGTCGACTGCCTGGTAGCGAAATTCCGCCTCCGTGCGGACGTATTGCGAGAAACGGATGTCCCATAGCGACTTGTAGCCGTCGGAGGCCTCCTGCTTGCGCGTGCAGAGGCTCAGGAAGTTGCCGGCCGTCTCGACATAGAGCCGGACGTAGGCGCCGCTCTGGTTGCGACGCACCTTCTGCTGGTTGTAGACGAATGTGTAGCCCAGCGACATTATAAAGTGGTCAGTATAAGCGTGTTGGAGGTAGGTCCCCGAGATGTATTTCTCAAAATCGGAGTCGAGGGTCGGAATCCGGACAATGTTGAATTCCACGGGCGTGAGCGAGTGGGTCACGTAGGCCGAGCCGCGCCAGTTGTAGGTCATTCGCGTCGCGAGGACGTTGCGGGTGAACTCGGGGCGCCGCTGGTAGTCGTATGAAATGCTGACGAGCGTCCGGGGGTTGTGGCGCTTGTAGAAGTGTAGCGACGAGACGGGGGCGATCATGAAAGGGAACGTCAGCGTGGCTTCGGACCCCATCTCGAGGGTGGAGAAGCTGCCTTTGCCGTAGGCGGCGGTCTGGTTCTGCATGGCGAAGCGCGTCTTGACGCTCAGGGCCTCCGCCCCGTGGAAGACGTTGGAGTGGGAGTAGCTCAGCGAGACGGCGGCGCCAAGGTTGCCGCTGGAGTTCGTGCCGTCGAGGTCCACTCCGATGCTCTGCGTCTTGTTGGTCGTGATGCGGCCGATGCAGTTGATGTGGATGAGGCTGTCCGCGCTGTTTCTTGCCGAGTCGCCCTCGACGAATTGGAATGTGGCCTGGCGGATGGCTTTGAGCGACGTGAGCCGCGAGCGCGTGAGCTCGACGTCCGTAATGCTGTACGTCGAGTCCGGGATTATGAAGCAGGAGTTGCGGATCAGGTCCTTGCGGAAGCGTTGCCTCCCGCTGAAGGTGGCCGTCATGCCTTTCTGGACTTGGCAGACGGTGTCGGGGGGCGCGGCGTGGGCGTTGTCGTCGGTCGTGCCGCTTACGAAGAGGTCCACTTTGTCGATCACGGCCTTGCGGTGCGGCATCTGCGTCTGGCGGTCGTCGCCTCCCAAGGCGTTGACAACAATCAGGCTGTCGCGGACGGCGTGGTCGAGGCCCGAGCTGTCGGCCACGAAATAGACGTAGTCCTTTCCGAAAAAGTAGTAGCCCCGCTCTTGGAGGCGTCGCGTGATGCGTTCGCGCTCGTCGTCGTGGACGTTGGTGTCGAACGGCAGGCCGGGCTTGATGAGGGAGTTGGCCGTGTCCGACATCACGATCCGGCCGACCTCGTCGTCGGGGACGGAGTAGCCGAGCGAGTGGATGCGGTAGACTTGTCCGGCCTCGACGTGGTAGGTCACTTCGCAACGCTTGTGGCGCGTCTGGGTCACGGTGTCGCTCACTTGGGCGTTGAAGTAGCCGCGCGAGACGAGGTAGAGCCGCAGCTGCTCTGAGCTTTTGTCCGTAATCTCGACGTCGTAGGTCACCGGCTCCTGGCCGACGCGCCGCAGCCAGCGGTTGAGGCGGCCGTCGCTATCGCCCGAGAGCGAGTATACGCAAAGGCTCACTCGCCAGAGGCGCAGAAATCTGTTGTTGGGTTGTTGGCGGACGTAGGCCTGCATGTCCGATTCGGTCACGTCTCCCATGTCGCCCTCGATGTGGACGCGGTCCAGGAGCATCTCGTCGTCGCCCACGTATTTGGTGACCGAGCACGACGCCATCGTCCACGCCATCGCAAGCGTGGCCGCGACGCGTGCGGTTATGCAAAGTCTGCCAGTGTGTCTTTCGCCACCGTCCATGTTTCGCAAAGATAGTCAAACGATGTTTCCTTTTTCATTCCCAAGCGGCTAACTTAGCGCGTCTATTTTCCTTTCAACAATCATATTCCGACAAGTGATTAGCCAAAATAAGCGTAAGATTCTGCGCCAGCTCGAACTTAAGAAGCGGCGCGATGCCGAAGGCCTTTTCGTGGCCGAGGGCCGCAAGACCGTCGGCGACTTGCTCCGCGGCGGATTGGCGTGCGTATACCTCGCCGCCACGCCCGATCGGCTTGCCGAGATCGGCAGGCTCGCCGCCGGGGTCGAGGTGGCTGAGGCAGGGGCCGACGAGTTGGCCGAGGTCTCGTCCCTTCAGACCCGTTCGGAGGTCGTAGCCATTTTCCGCAAGCCGAAGGTGGAAGTCCCCGCCCCTAATGGCGATAAGCTCATCTTGGCCCTCGACGAGGTCCAGGACCCCGGCAATCTGGGCACCATAATCCGCACCGCCGACTGGTTTGGAGTGCGCCAGGTCGTCTGCTCGAGCCGTTGCGCCGACGCCTTCGGGCCGAAAGCCGTCCAGGCCACGATGGGAGCCCTGTGCCGCGTCGGGGTGGTTTATACCGACCTCGCGGCATGGCTGCGGCGCAATGCGGAGAGCGTCGGCGCGCCAGTCTTCGGGACCTACCTCGAGGGCGAGAACATCTACGGGGCCGAGCTGCCGTCGGGCGGAGTCGTCCTGATGGGCAACGAGGGGCATGGCATCGACCCGCGCCTTTCGGGGTTCGTCTCCCGCAAGCTCTACATACCCAACTTCCCCGTAGGCTCTCCCACGAGCGAGAGCCTCAACGTCTCCACGGCCACGGCTGTGGCCCTGAGCGAGTTCCGCCGTCGGCAAATGTGACGCCTCGCAGGGGTGCGCCGTCGGCAGGGAGGGGGGCGAACTCTTTACGCGGAATAAAGATCGCTTTATGCCTTTTTTGCTAAATTTGAGGCGAAAAGAGATTCGCTCGCCCGCCCTGGCCGATGCGGCGGAAGCGGAGGGACGATGAACGGCTGACAAATTCCCGCCCCGAAAAGAACAACAACCATAATGAACTTCAAGACCCCATACTCCAGACGCGATAAGCTCAAAAGGCTTATATGGACGGTCGTGTGGGGCGTCTTCGCTCGCCCACTGCCCAAGAGCGCGGGGCGGAGGTGGAAAATCTTCATCCTCAGGATATTCGGCGCGAAAGTGGCGTGGACGGCAAACGTCTACTCGTCGGCGACAATCTTCAAGCCCTGGCTTCTTGAGATGAAAGATTATGCCTGCTTGGCAAGCGGCGTCGATTGCTACAATGCCGCCCCGATCACGTTGGGGGCCTACGCCGTGGTGAGCCAGAGGGCGTTCCTTTGCGCGGCCGGTCACGACATAACCGACCCCGACCACCATCAGACGGAAGCCCCCATTACAATTGAGGACCGCGCATGGGTCTGTGCCGAAGCCTTTGTCGGACAGGGCGTTACCGTCGGGCAAGGGGCTGTGGTTTGTCCACGCGCCGTGGCCGTGAAGAATGTTGAACCGTGGGCCGTCGTAGGCGGCAACCCAGCAAAATTCATAAAAATGAGAAGGATTGAAGAATTAAACATCAGGGGGGGTGAATGTTATAATTTAAACAAGCTTATTGTTCAATCCTGGCACTTGGCCGCCTAAAAAACAAGTGCCGCATGGGATTCAGGACTCTAAGCAACGCTCTTTTGTGGGCTGCCAACCACAAAGTCATACTTCATGTCGGTGCCGCGTGTGAAGAGATGAGCCAGATGGCCTGCGATGCTGAAATCGTGGGTCATGCCACCAGTAAGAATTCTCTACAGGAGCGAAAGAGAACATACCTCTCATTTTTCGCCAATCCATTCATACACAGACTTAAAGAAAACGCATTGCCCTTGCTGTTAAAAGCAAAGGCAATGCGTTATTCGTATGTCGGGCGATGGCCTGATGCCGCCCCCGTTCGCCCGCGTATGCCCCTTCTTTTTCCGATGACTAATGCTCACCGTTGCTGTCACCGGCTGTGGAGCTGTGTTTTGGGTGGAAGTGTAGTTACAAGAGTCGAGCAGCATAATCTAATCCTCATATAACGCTGAAAATCATGGAACTCCCCATTGTTGAGTGCGTCGGTTGCGGTGCTTGCCAGCAAATATGTCCTCGTAAGTGCATAACGTTAGATAGAGATTCAAAAGGATTCTTACGCCCTACGGTAAATGCGGAATCTTGCGTCTCATGTGGACTCTGCCGTGAAGTGTGTCCAGCTCTAAATGTTCCTAATAGCCGTCCTGTAGTAGGATCTTTTGCCGCCTTTCACAAAGACAAGCTCATTCTTAGAGACTCGTCGTCTGGAGGCATTTTCCACTCTTTGGCTTCAATGGTTTTAGGTAACGGCGGTGTAGTCTTTGGTGCAGCATTCGACCAAGAGTGGAAAGTACGCCATGCGTATGTGGAATCGAAGGAGGATTTGCATCGGTTAATGGGTAGCAAATACGTGCAAAGCCAAATAGGCGATAGCTACCGCAAAGCCAAAGGGTTTCTCGTCTCGGGCAGGGAAGTACTCTTTACTGGAACTCCTTGTCAAATAGCAGGTCTAAAGGCATACCTGAGGCGCGAATATGATAACTTGACCACTCTTGACTTCATTTGTCACGGAGTTCCCAGCCCTAATGTATGGCAGCGTTACCTCTCCGAAAAGTCGAAAGAGGCAAGTGCCGTTCTCGGATCCGAAGCACGGATTCGAAGTGTCAGTTTCAGAGATAAATCGGACAGTTGGAAAAGATATAGCTTGTCTTTGGGCTTTGCCAAATCCGAAAGCCGCACGGACGACAAAGTATTCCGAGTTAGCGCTTTCCATCGGAAAGACCCTTATATGCGCGCATTTCTGAATGATCTCATTCTGCGCCCGTCTTGCCATTCGTGCAAATTCAAGAATCACAACAGCAATAGCGACATCACTGTCGGTGACTTTTGGAGGTGTAGGAGTGCCTATCCAAAATTCTACAATCCGATGGGAGTAAGCCTAGCCGTATGTTATACTTCTAAAGGATTGAACTGCATGAATTCCAACGATTTGAGTCTCATGCCACTTCCTGTCGAGAAGATTGTCAAGTCCAATCAATCCATCATTCGTTCTTCAGAAGAATCTCCCAAATCGGCTCTTTTTTGGAAACGCTATGGCGAAGGGCAATCTCTGAATACAATCATGGATGAGGTTAGCCCTTACAGACAACTTTTGACAGAACGGTTCAAGGAGTGGTTGGGAAACGTCATATATAAATTGAGAACCATATGAAAATTGCCATCTATACTTTGCCCTTTACATGGAATTACGGTGGCATACTCCAATGCTTCGCATTGACAAAAACTCTGGAATCACAGGGACACCAAGTCACGGTGCTTTACCAACGTAAGAACTGCGGCTTGCTCAAGAAAACGCTTAAACGGATAAAATGGACAGTGATCCCTTTACTGCACAAGGCAGGTCTCGCAAAAGGAAACCCTTTGGTCTTGATGGAGTCGTTCTATGCCCGATGGTTCAACAACCGCAGCCCACTATTTTTCACTTCGTCAGAACTTAAAAGCTACTGCGACAGTCAAAAGTTCGATGCCTGCATCGTCGGTTCCGACCAAATTTGGCGTTTCGGTTCCGCGCAAGACATCTATAGCTCGTTTTTGGAATTTGTCGACGCTGCAAAGACACGCAAAATCGCATACGCAGTGTCATTCGGCGTCGATAATTGGGAATACACGCCAGAGGCGACAGAACGGTGTGCCAGTTTGGTGAAAGACTTCTGCGTGGTCTCTACTCGTGAAAGCAGTGGGGTCGATTTGTGTCGGCAGTACCTTAAAACCGAGGCATTTCATACGCTCGATCCGACCCTTCTGGCAGGGAAAAGTCTTTTTGCGCCATTGGTTAAAGAACAGAAGAACACACCAGGCGTCTTTTACTATTTCCTTGACTCGAACGCGGAAAAGTTGAGGATGCTCAATACTGTTCGACTCGTTTTAGGTAAACCATGTACGGGGCATATTGACAGCTCGGGGAAGTTCTTGTCAATTGTCGAATGGGTCGGAAATATCGCCAACAGCGATTTCGTAATCACAGATTCTTTCCATGGTACTTGCTTCGCCATTCTCTTCAACAAACCATTCGTCGCCATATACAACGTCAAAAGAGGGAACGCCAGATTTGTCTCTTTGTTGGAATGCCTTGGTCTTATGGACCGCTTGGTCGACGAACATGCCGACATCCGGCAATTGGCGCAAACCCCCGTTGACTACGAACTCGTCAACAAAAAACTAAACGATCTCAGGACTTTCTCCTTGAGCGTATTGGACAAAGGGCTATATGGAACTGAAAGGGTATAAAGAAGAAAAACCGCGATTCTTCCTGCGGATTGTTTGGTTCATAGTCAACCGTACGGTTTTCAGGTGTCTCTGCCATTGGAGGCTATACTACTTCAAAAATGCTCTGTTAAGATTGTTCGGAGCCGATGTCCCAACCCATGCAAACATCTATTCTTCTTGCAAGATTTTCGCCCCATGGAATCTAAAGGTCGGACTGTACACTACAATTGGGCCAAACACAACCATTTACAATAAGGCGCCTGTAGTCATCGGTAGCAATGTGGTTGTCTCCCAAAACGTCCATCTCTGCACCGCTGGTCACGACATATCAGACAGAAAGATGGCCCTAATCTCTGCCCCAATTGTTATTGAAGACGAGGCTTGGGTCGCTGCTGATGCTTTTGTAGGAATGGGTGTGGTTATTGGTAGAGGGGCTGTCGTTGGAGCTCGTGCAGCTGTCTTCAAAAACGTAGAGGCATGGACGGTTGTGGGTGGAAATCCCGCAAGGGTCATCAAGAACAGGGTTGTCAAGTAAAACCGCGACATTATGAACATTGTATTTGTTTTGGGAAAGTATCCCGGTGTCGGCGGGGTTGAGAAAGTCACATCTATCCTGGCGAATCGCTTTTGTCTGGATGGACATCACGTCTCTATAGTCGCTTTCGACGACTCGGATAAAAATTCTTGTAATGGCGACCTTTTGGACGAGAGAATAGCAATTTATTACTTGTCCAGTCCTGTGCATAAGAATGAGAATGTAGCTCGTTTGAGAAGCATCCTTTCAAACGACAAAGCAGAAATAATCATCAACCAATGGTGTGTACCATTCATGGTGGCCCGCATGTGTCGGAAAGCCATGAAGGGCATGAATTGTAGCCTTATATCAGTTCATCATAATCTGCCCAACAACAACGCCAGCATTAAGGACATCGAATTACGACTCGAGAAAGGAATTGGAAATCGGGTTCTGAATAGGATGAAGCTCGCCATCGTAAAGGCAGTTTCAAGAGCAAGTTTGCGCCTGTCCTATGACATGAGCGACAGTTTCGTGGTTCTTTCCGAGAGGTTCTTTCCCATGACGGAAGACTTCATCATGAAGAAAAAAGCCAAAAAACTGATTGCCATCAATAACCCTTTGAGTATAGACTTTCCTGATCATGAGTCGCCCAAAGATTCCAATGTAATAATTTACGTCGGACGCATAGAATATAATCAGAAACGGACTTTCAGGGTGGTTGATATTTGGAGAGAGATAGAAGACCGACACCCCGACTGGTCTATGGTAATTGTCGGCGACGGACCCGACAAG
>JAFPDB010000270.1 GCA_017390085.1 Bacteroidales bacterium
CGACACGGACTCGGTGGACCAAACTTCGGAACCGTCTCCGCCTGCGCATCATCGACAACCGCGCTCGTGGCAGCCTTCGACCTCATCCGCCTCGGCAGGGCCACGGCCATTGTCAGCGGCGGCTCTGAGGCTCCAATAACCATCTCCGGTCTCGGAGGCTTCACCTCCATGAAAGCCCTCTCGACCAGAAATGACGACCCGCAGACCGCCTCACGCCCTTTTGACAAGGACCGCGACGGCTTCGTCATGGGAGAAGGTGGAGCCTGCCTCGTTCTCGAAGAATACGAGCACGCCCTCAACCGCGGCGCGCACATCTACTGCGAGCTCGTCGGTGGAGCGCACTCGGGCGACGCCTACCACATCACGGCCCCGCACCCACAGGGCGACGGCGCCGCGCGTGTCATGGCAGATGCACTTCGCGATGCCAACCTCAATCCAGCCGACATTGACTACATCAATGTCCACGGCACCTCAACACCACTCGGCGACAAAGGTGAGCTTATCGCCATCGGCAAAGTCTTCGCCGACAAAGCCTATGACCTCAACATAAGCTCCACCAAGTCCATGACCGGACACCTCCTTGGCGCCACCGGCGCGCTCGAAGCCATCGCTTGCGTTAAGACAATCGAGAACGGCATCGTGCCGCCCACAATCAACCACTTCACCGACGATCCCGACATCGACCCAAAACTCAACCTCACCTTCAACGAGGCGCAACAGCGCACCGTCAAGGCCGCAATGTCCAACACGTTCGGTTTCGGTGGACACAACGGTACACTCATCTTCAAAGCTCTCTGAGCTTGATCGTGGGAATCTCCGAACTCATAAAACTTTTTTCCCGTAAGGGAAGAAAGTTTTATTTTTTTGTATGGAAGACCGCCGGCTACATGCCCGCCTCGCTCGACCTTTTCAAGCTCGCCTTCGTCCATAAGTCGGTAGCTGCCACGCGCCCCTCGACAGAACACGCCCAGAACAATGAGCGTCTCGAATATCTTGGCGACGCCGTCCTCGAGGCCGTCGTCTCCGACATCCTCTTCCACCGCTTCCCCGACAAGCAAGAAGGATTCCTCTCAAAACTCCGTTCCAACTTGGTCTGCAGGGCGAGGCTCAACGCCATTTCTTTAGAGCTCGGTCTCCCCAACCACATACTCATGACGTCACGCAAGGATCTGGCTGTAAGCCACATCCCCGGCGACGCCCTCGAAGCCTTCGTCGCCGCCATCTACCTCGACGGCGGCCTGCAAAAAGTCAAGCGTTTCGCATCACGCCACATCGCCAACGACAAACGCGTCGCGGAGGCCCTGTGCGAGATGAACCAAGATAACTATAAAAGCCAGCTCGTGAATCTTGGCGCACAGTCCGGTGTTGAGGTCTTTTTCGATACCCACCGCGCGCCCGACGATAAGAACCACGATGTCAACTTCGTGGCTGAAGTCAGACTCGCAGACGTCGTTGCAGGCCGTGGGAGCGGCCGTTCCAAGAAGCTGGCGGAGCAAATGGCCGCCCAAATGGTCCTCGAGGGCATCAGGCTCGGAGAGATTGAAATCATGGGCAATCGAGCCGCCCAAGACGACAATCCTGACAAAGGTTCAGAATCGTCACCGACCTCTTCCGCCTCCACCGCCCCCCTCGCGCAATCCCCAGCATTCTCTCCAACAGAGGCGAACATCGCATTGCCAAGCGCAACCGCCGCCGCAATGTCTTGCTTCCCCGCCCTTAGCGATTGCCCCGAATTCTTCCCGAGGCGTATGCCAGTCATCCCAATGCCAGCGGAGGAAGTGACTCCCGATAGCGGAGTCGAAGAGTTTGAGCCGGAATCAACACTCGATTCCGAGAGTGAAGTGAAGCGTAGCCTCGGCGCGGCGGACTAAATCGCGCTCATACCCTTAACCTGAGGCTGGTTCAAATACTTCTCGTAGAAAGACACGACTTCCCGATAGTGGAGCCTGATTTTCGTTGGCTCCATCAGAAACGCGAGAGTGTCGGGGTCGTTAAGGGTGTTAAGGTCAACCATCTGAAGGCCTTTTATCGCAAGATAGTACTCCAAGACCTCCTCGTCCCTAAAACGGCAGCCTGTGAGCTCCTGAAGCTCGCCAATAAGCTGTTTCCTCAGTAGCCCGTTTTTGTCGCCCGGCAGGAGGTAAGAGCACAGGCTCTCTATCGTCTTAGCCCTGCGCTCAATTTTCTGTTTCTTTTGCTTACGAATGTATGTCATGACGGCTATCACAATGCCAACAATGCCAACTGCCGTAACTATGAGGAAGATTATCAGGCCCATTTTCCGGTGGATGATGTTCTGCCGACAAATATACTTAGTTTTCAATTACTTCCACCCGTCCCGGCCTTTAAGGCTTTCGGCAAGGTACTCTTGCTCGGCTTGACCGGGGGTCGCTACCAACTCCGCGCGTCGCCCAAGGGCCACCAAGTCCATTATGGTGCTATACCCCGAGCGGCAGACAATGTTCCGCGCGGCCAATATCAACCCTTTGAGGCGCGGGCCGTTTGCGTGCCCAATCACCTCAACGCCGCTTTCGGTGGTCGCGACGCTATCATGCCCCGCGCCCCGTCCGCAAATCACCACTCGCCGGCCCCGTTCCCGCCCCAATCGGCCTATAAGTTCTTTTTCAAACATATCCCTCTGCGGCTCTGGCCCCGACACTATGCCGAGCCATTCCACTTCGCTCTCCCGCTCTTCAGCGATGTCCCTGAGCCGCGAGAGGACGCCTATCGCATGGGCTTTCAACCACTCAGGCCCTCCCGACGATAGCTCCCCGCTCAGCCCGCCAATCCGCTCGTCAGGAATGAGGCACCCGTCGAATCGTCCAATCATTTTGCACAATGCCCACGTCACGACGCCCTCCACCCATGAGGGGCAATGCCTGCTCACCCGGGGGCGTAGCTGATGCGTGATTATCACGCTTGCGCAACGTCTGTCGCGCACTCCGTAGCGGTTGTCCGAGATGATGAGGTCGGGGCGAAGCTCGTCCACGAGTTTGGCCGTCATGCGGCGCTCGCGCCATATCCCCAACAGGAAGGCGGGGGTCTGGACACCAATGGCGGCCCATTGCCTCTTCCCGCGGCTCAGCCATGGCGAGAACGACGGAAGCGCTACGCTCCGAAGCTCCGGATGGTCATGCCGGAGCAGCTCCAGCGACCGGCCGCTGCCCGCAAGCGTCACTTGGCAGCCGCGCTTTTTGAGCGTCTCCACCACGGCCGATGTGCGCGTTGCGTGGCCTAACCCCCAGTCCAGTGCCGTCACCAAGACACGGCTTCCTCGCGTCAGGTTCACTTTAGTTTTATCCTAAAAGGTTTTGGGTCAATGTTTTGCTTCACCAACATCCACGTCTCCTCTTCCCCGAAGTCTATTCTTATCTCCACTCCGCTTATCCAGTCGACGAAGAGAATCTTGGCGTTAAGGGTGTCGGAGCCTTCCCACCCGTAGCTGCCGCGGGCAGTGAATGGGCTGGCGAAGCCCGAGTTTGCGCCCGCCACCTTGCCGCGCGAGTGGGGTGGGAACCTTATCGGGACTTGAGTCGACGCCCACCGGCCGTTGCCAAGCCTCAGGCTCGCCATCGTGCCATCCTTTTTCACCACGTCGACGACGAGCTCGTCGCCCTCTTGGCCAATCGTCGTCTTTTCCCACCCCAATTTATTGTCGCCCATCAGGGTGAGCTCCCCCAGATGCCTGGCGTTCTTGCCTTTCGTTGCCGACCCTTTGGCCATCGGCAGGGCGTAAGCGGCGGCCTTCTTGGCCAACGCTTTTGCAGCCTTGCTCTCGGGCAACGCGTGGTCCGAAAGGGTAGGGACTACGTCGCGGAAGAGGGCGGCCATCTCTTTTTGGCCGGGTTCTTTGGAGTTGCAGCATTGTGTGACGACGGCCACCATGTCCTCCCCGGGCATCACTATGATGAATTGGCCGTGCAGCCCGTCGGCGCGCATCGCCGACTCATGCCCGCACTCCCACATTTGGAGGCCGTAACCCGCGCTCTCGACATGGACGGTCATCATCTTGTCGACCCATTCCGACGGTATCAGTTGCCGCGACCCCCACGCGCCGCGGTTCAACAGAAGCTGCCCGAATTTGGCCATCGATTCCGTGCGCAAGTGTAGGCCCCAACCTCCGCACGTGACGCCCTCCGGGCTGCTGTCCCATGCCGCCTCGTCAATGCCCAATGGCCCGAAAACCCGCTCGCGCAAGTATTCCAAGACGTTCATGCCCGTAACCCTGCTCACGATAGCCGACAGCGCATAGGTGGCCATCGAGTCGTAGGCGAACCTCTCGCCGGGCATGGCAGCTTTTTCAGTCTCCAGGTAGCGGCAGAGCCATTCCGCCTCCCGCTCCCGTATGGTGTTCGTCGGGCGGATGCCCGTCCGCATCGTCAGCAAGTCCCCGACGGTCAAGGCCGCAAGGGTGTCGCTTATGCCCCTATGCGCCAGCAGGTCGGCAAAAATCGCCGCCACCCTGTCGCTCTCCCTGAGCCTGTTCTCCCCAATGGCTATCCCAACGGCCGCCGCCGTGAAAGTCTTTGAGCATGAGAAGAGGGCGTGGCCATGCTCCGCGCCGAACGGAGAGGGGTGCATCTCGCCAACCACCTTGCCGTGGCGCAAGAGCATCGCGCCGTGAATCTCAGTGGAGCGGGTCGCCATCAGGGTGTCGAACCACGCCGCCACCGACGCCGACGGCACGCCTTGCGATTCCGGGGTCGCCCTGGGCAGAAGGCCCTCTTGCCCCTCACTACAGATGGGCATGGCCATGGCCGCCATTAGGAAAAAAATCAATCGAAGTCTCATTCTTAGTGGAGTTTTTTCTTCTTATTTTCTATGCTAAAGTAGTAAAAGTTTCCGCCAACTCCACACTTTAGCCGATTTCCACCATTCGCTTTTTTAGTAAATTTGCCCGAGTTTTCACTACTTAGCAGAATAAACTCTCCACACAACATATCTCAATAAGAAAGGAAAAGAGAAAGATGCCAATACGAATACCAGATGCGCTCCCCGCAAAGAAGACTCTCGAGAGCGAGCGCGTTTTCGTGATGAGCGAGAGCCGCGCCATGAGGCAAGACATTCGTACACTCAGAATCCTGATTCTCAACCTCATGCCCAATAAGGTCGTGACCGAGACTCAGCTCCTCAGGGCCTTGTCCAACTCTCCGCTCCAGGCCACTGTCGACCTGCTCATGGTAAAGTCCCACACTTCGCGCAACACGTCTGCCGACCATCTCAGCTCCTTCTACCTCAATTTCGACGACGTCCGCGACCGCAAGTACGACGGCATGATCATAACGGGCGCGCCCGTGGAGCAGATGCCCTTCGAGGAGGTCGACTATTGGGACGAGCTTTGCCAAATAATGGATTGGACCCGAACCAACGTCACCAGCACCCTCCACATCTGCTGGGGAGCCCAGGCCGCCCTCTACCATCACTACCGAATACCCAAATACCCCCTCCCCGAGAAAATGTTCGGAGTCTTCCGCCACAGGGTCCTCGACCTGACAATCCCGCTGGTGCGCGGCTTCGACGACGTCTTCCTGGCTCCGCACTCTCGGCACACCGGCACGCTCCGAGCCGACATCGACGCCTGCCCCGAACTCAAGCTCGTGGCCTATTCCGCCATGGCCGGGCCATACATGATCATGTCCAAAGACGGGCGCCAAATCTTCGTCATGGGCCACTCCGAATACGATCGCGACACCCTCAAAGACGAGTATCAGCGCGACAAAGCCAAGGGCCTGCTCATCAGGATGCCCTACAACTACTTCCCCGACGACGACCCCACCCGAATACCCATCAAGAGCTGGAGATCGCACTGCCACCTGCTCTTCACAAACTGGTTGAATTATTACGTCTATCAGGAAACTCCATACAATTTGTAGCAAAAAAATCGTCGAGCCTATTGCGGCGAAAAGAAAAATACCTACCTTTGCACTCGGAAACGCCGAAGAGGCTTCCTGATTTAAAACGTTGGTCGATCCGTTAGCTCAGTTGGTAGAGCACAACACTTTTAATGTTGGGGTCCTGGGTTCGAGCCCCAGACGGATCACTCGCAACAGCGAGCCTCGGTCAAAAACCGAGGCTCTTTTCTTTTACCCCGCACCCTCGAGGGAGGCAGCGGGACCTCCCGCGCCCCTCACCAGAAAACCGCCCTCCTCACGCCCCCCCCCCACGACCCCTAAAATCAGCACACTATTTTAAAATCCTAATCCCCTTATTTTCACTTAATATTTTGCTCCAAAATGCAAATGTTCCTACCTTTGTTATCATGAGCAAAAAAATTATAATGTGGGTGAGCATCGTCCTTCCGCTCGCTTTCATAGGCCTCGTGTTTATGCAAGTGCGGTGGATAATGGAAGCCTGCAAGCTCAGAGACAGCCAGTTCGACCAAGCCGTCGTCAGAAGCATCGACAACGTCGTACAAAGGCTCGAGACCGACGAGGTCATGGAGTCGCGGCACGAGAGCGGAATCTCCTCCGCCGCCACAATGCGCGACCCCTCCATATTCACCCGCCACAGGGTCGACGGGGCGCGCAACTCCACTGAAGAGATAAGCCTCACATTCAAACTCGACAACTTCGGATTCTACAAGCTCGACGCCACACGCGGAGGGAACCTCATATCGGCCGACGCCGGCGTCGTCGACGCGCGCAACGTCTTCGGAAACGACATGGTCAGCAACGCCTACATGATGCTCAACAACGTCCTGATGCGTAAGTTGCGATACCTCAGAGCCAAGATGACCAAAAGCGTCTTTGAGGACAAGCCCATCGAGGTCCGCGTCAACCCACAAAGGCTCGACGCCCTCCTCATGCAGCAGTTCGCCGACAACGGGATAAACTCGCCCTACGAGTTCGCCGTCTACAACGCCGCCGGCCAGATGTCCTTCTCAAGCCACGCATTCGACTCCGACTACGAAGGTCAGAAATACGAAAAGAAGCTCTACCCCAACGACATGCACGCTCGGGCGCACTACGTGACGGTCTACTTCTCCGAGCGCCCCGACGTCATGAGCGGACTCTCCGCGCTCATCATCCCGACCGTCTTCTTCGGACTCGTGGTCATGGTCCTCTCGACCTACACCATCATCATCATCTTCCGCCAAAAGAAAATCGAGGTCATAAAGAACGACTTCATCAGCAACATGACCCACGAGTTCAAGACCCCAATCTCAACAATGTCGCTCGCCGCCCAAATGCTCCGCGACCTCGCCGACACCGTCAAACCCGACTTCATCCGCCGCAACACGCGCATCATAATCGACGAGGGAAGGCGCTTGACAATCCAGGTCGAGAAAATCCTCCAAATGTCGAGCTTCGACCGCGGGAAGGCGCGACTCAAGCTCGAAAGGCGCGACGTCAACGAGATTGTCGACAAAGTTGTCAACAACTTCCGCGTCAAGGTCGAGAGCGTCAACGGCGAAATCAACGAGAGGCTCGAAGCATCGCCATCGGAGGCCATGGTCGACAACGTACATTTCACCAACGTCATATACAACCTCCTCGACAACGCCTTCAAGTACAGGCGCGACGCCCCGATGCTGCACGTCTGGACGCGCAACGCCAACAACGGGGTCATAGTCTCGGTCAAAGACAATGGCATAGGAATCTCCAAAGAGGACCAGAAGCGTATATTTGAGAAGTTCTACCGCGTCTCGACCGGCAACCGTCACGACATCAAAGGCTTCGGCCTCGGCCTGGCCTACGTCAAAAAAATCGTCGAGGACCACGGCGGGCAGATTTCTGTCGAGAGCGAGCTGAATGTGGGAACAAAATTTGATATATATTTGCCTTTAATAAAGTAATAATTATGGAAGACAAGAAAAAGCACAAGATTCTCTTAGCTGAGGATGACAGCAATCTCGGCGTCTTGTTGTGCGAATATCTCCAGGCCAAGGATTATGCGGCCGACTTGGCTCACGACGGTGAGGAGGCATACAATATGTTTATCAACGACAAGTATGACCTGTGCATATTCGACGTCATGATGCCCAAGAAAGACGGTTTCACCCTTGCCAAGGAGGTCCGAATGGCCAATGTCGACGTGCCTGTCGTCTTCCTGACGGCGCGGAATGTCAAGGAGGACGTCATCCAGGGCTTCAAGCTCGGCGCCGACGACTACCTGACAAAGCCTTTCAGCATGGAGGAGCTCATCATGCGCATCGAGGCCATCCTCCGACGCACGTCGGGTGAAAGCCCCGTCCTCGACGTCTACAAGCTCGGACGCTTCAAGTTTGACACCCAGAAGCAGCAGCTCATCGACGGCGAGAACGTCATCAAGCTCACCACAAAGGAGAGCGAGCTCCTCAAGCTGCTCTGCACCAACGCCAACAGGGTCCTGGAGCGCAACGTGGCCCTCAAGACCATCTGGGTCGACGACAACTACTTCAACGCTCGCAGTATGGACGTCTACATCACGAAGTTGCGCAAGCACCTCAAAGACGACCCCTCTGTGGAAATTATAAACGTACACGGCAAGGGCTACAAGCTAGTCATGTAGGCGGCAACCCTGTGAAGGAGAGCGGCGGGCAAGGAGTTTGGGGATTACCGCAACCCCCTTCCTAAAGAAAAACAATCAGCACCTCCCCGTCGCGCAGCCTACGGCCTCCGGACTTAGCGGAGGCATCAAGACGATTGTGGCCTAATTGTCGGCTCCTTTCTACGACTGACAGCCACCCCGGATTGAGCCGGGGTGGCTGTCTTTGCTAATTTGCCCATCTTCCTCCCCCTCTCCGCGCCGCATTCTGCCTTCATGACGTGCCGCGGGGAGTGCCGGGGGCGAAAAAAGCAGGAGGCAAACACCATTGGCGTTTACCTCCTGTCGATACTTTGTCTTCAGCTCAGCTGCCTATTCCCAAGTGTAGTAGTAAACGTACGTTTCTTCGTCAGAATCAGAATAAGAACCTATGGACCACGTATAAACCTCGGTTCGTGATGTCACATACCCATCGTCGTCGAAGGTGTAGGAGTAGACGCTGGTCTCCACGTATCCACCGTCTTGTTCTATTGTCATGCTGTCTGGCAATTGGTTTGTTCGATAGCCGAAAAGCTCAGGGTGTAGGGTCTCCAAACCAACCCAGTCGTCAATAGGAAAGTAGCCGTTACATGTTTTTCCGCTATAAGAAAATGAAAAGATCCTATGACTACTTGTGGAATTGTCTGTTCTGTGTACAATATAGTTTATGAGTTTATCACCATCCCAAGTATAAGTTATATATTCTGAATAATCGTCCGAGTAGGTGGTTATTTCTTTCCACTCGTATGTGGCCACTCTGTTTGATTTGTTGTAGGTGTAGTTTTCAATCATGCGGTCACCCTCACTCTTTGTGACTAGATTGCCGGAGAGTGTGTATGTGGAAGTTGAGGTTTCTCCATATTCAGTCCGGTGCTCGGTTATAGTACCATTGCCCCATTCGTAGGTGGATAAACGCGATGTGTTATCCAAGCTTTTTCTCACAATGGAGCTGAGCCTTCCTTCCGAATCGTAATTTATTGTGCTCGTGTGCGAAGAGCCATCGTCTTCAATCTCTTTCACCTCCACCAGCTTCTTCTCGCCGACCACGATTCCGTCTTCCGATGTCTCGACTTGTGATGAGGAGTTGTTGTCGTCGTCCTCATCGTCGCATGAGGAGACAGAGAGGGAGAGCGTCATGGCCATGAAAGCCATGCCGATTAGTTTGAGTGTTTTCATGTGGATTGTGTAGTTTATTATAGTTAGTAGTATGGAGGTTGAGGGGAATTAGAAATTTGACGGTGTAGGGGGTAAACGAAAATTAGCAAATGGATGGCTTTAGCGGCAGCTAATATATATATGTGTGTATGTATATCCAAATTTGGAGGCTGGTTTTTATATATTTATTTTGATTCTAACCGCCATTTGATACTCGCCCCCCCTCAAATATGGCTACCTACAGACTGGGGGCAAGAATCCACGGAGACGTTATGTGCAGGCTTTCTTTGAGCCCTTTTTCTATTGCGATGCGCAAGACGCTCTCGCGCGTGTCGATTGCGTTGTGGAGACGTCGCGGCGAGTCTTTCTCTTTGAGTTAAGGTTAGAAATCCTCGGCCGGCGTGGCTCTCGCCCAAATACGCAAGCGCGAATTGACCGTTCGCTATGCCGCCGACGGCCGCGAGGTGATATGAGTGGGCGCGAATTTTGGCTGCGACGAGCGGCGTGTCGTAGAGTGGAAGGTTGGCTGAGCGGTGGGGGCGGCGTACGGGGCGTCAGTGCATCCGCCGCCCGATGATGTTGAAAAACTCCTCGCGCGTGGCGATCTCGTTCATGAAGGCGCCCGTGAAGTCGGACGTGGTCGTGACGGCGTTCTGCTTCTGGACGCCGCGCATCTGCATGCACATATGTTGAGCCTCGATGACCACCGCCACGCCGAGGGGGTTGAGCGTCTTCTGGATGCAGTCCTTGATTTGCGACGTCAGCCTCTCCTGGACTTGCAGGCGGCGCGCGAAGGCGTCGACGACGCGGGGGAGCTTGGAGAGGCCCGTGATCTTGTCGCGCGGGATGTAGCCGACGTGGGCTTTGCCGAAGAATGGGAGCAGGTGGTGTTCGCAGAGGGAGTATATCTCGATGTCCTTGACGACGATCATCTGCTGGAAAGGCTCGTTGAACATGGCCTGGCGCAGGATGGCCTCGGGATCCTCGGCGTAGCCTTTGAGTAGGAATTGCATGGCTTTGGCGGCGCGCTCGGGTGTCTTGAGAAGCCCTTCGCGTGCGGGGTTCTCACCGAGGGTGCTGATGATGCCCGTGTAGTAGCCGGCGAGCTTGCCGGTCTTTTCTTGGTCGTATATGTTGGGGTCGTCTTGAAGCTCGGCCGCGCTTATCACTTTGGTCATTTCTTTCTTGCTGTGGTGTGTTGTCTTCGCCTGCTAAGTTACTAAAAAAGTAGGGGAGGGGGCTTGCCCCCCATGTTGGGCGCTGACAAGAATATTTTGGTAGCGTCAGCTGTTTGAAGTCTCTTGGGCTAAAGGCTCGATGTCAAACGAAAGGTCATCTTCAGAAACGGAGCATTCGCTGAACAGTTTCAGGATGACGGACATTTTGGCTTTAGTGCTGCTGGCCGTGTCCACGTAGCAGGTTTGTGCGAATTGCGAGAACCCTTCGTGGGACTCTGTGTCGAGGTGGCTTTTTGAGAGCAAAGGAAATCCATTGACGACTTATGCTCGCGGTAGACGATCGCGCAAAGCTCGATGAGCATGGATTTCCACGAGTCGACTTCTTGGCGAGTCCCTTTGTAGGTGAAAGCCCTTATTGTTCTTCCCGTGAGTTTCCAATCGTAATTACGCTGGTAAAGAGGAATGCAAAATCATTTGTCCGAACCCCTCAAAGAATCTATAAAGGTGCTTGGCTTCGCCTCTCATGGTAATGTTTTTTCTGAGTATATGTTGTGGAGGATTGCCCGCCCGGCGGCGGGCCGTGCCGCCATGTTCGCGGCGTTTCGGTTTACGACTGGATGCGTCGCATTGTTTTGGGCATACAAAAAATGCTGAGTGAAAACCATAGGGTTTTCACTCAGCAATCACTATTCCGTGTGATCCCGTTGGGATTCGAACCCAAGACCCACAGCTTAGAAGGCTGTTGCTCTATCCAGCTGAGCTACGGAACCATCGCTTTTGCGGCGCAAATATAGTGTTTTTCCGCGAGAAAAAGGCACGCTGTGCCGTAGTTATTTGATTTTGAGGAACGCCGCCGCCACCATTCCCGGGATTGTCATTACGCAGGCGAGGGCGAATATTGAGGCGAACGAGCCGCCGAGCCACTCGAGTAGCGACCCGGCCGCCATGCCGGGCAGGATAAGGCTTAGCGACATTATCGACGTGCCGATGGCGTACTCTGCGGCCTTGTATTCGGCGTCGCCGACGTAGCGGAGCATGACGAGCATGTAAGCCGTGAAGCCGAGGCCGTAGCCGAACTGCTCTGTCATGATGGCGGCCGCGACCCATGGGCTGTCGGCCGTCGGGCATAGGGCCGCGAGGGCCACGTAGGCGATGTTGGGGGCGTTCATCATGAGAATCATGGGCCAGAGGGCGCGGCGTATGCCGACTCTTGACGCCACGATTCCGCCCACGACGCCGCCCGCGACGAGCGAGAGCACGCCGAATGTGCCGTAGATTAGGCCACACCGGGCGACGTCGATGCCCAGGCCGCCCTCGGCCGGAGCGGCGTTGAGGAAGGGGAGGACGGTCTTGGTGAGTATGGCCTCGCCCAGGCGGTAGAGGAAGAAGAACGATACGGCGGCGATGGCACCATCGTGGGAGAAGAAGGAGCGCAAGGCGCGCCAGAAGATTTTCAGGCCGTCGTCTTGCCGCCCCGTGGGTTCGGCGATTTGTGGCATGCCCGCTCGGCAGAGGATGGCCATGATGAGCAGTGTGATGCCCGCGGCGCCTATGCCGACCGACCAGCCCGTTGGGGCGTTGGAGGTCATCGCCACGTTGCCCGCGATGAGGGGGACGAGGCCGGTGGCGACGACCATGGCTATGCGGTAGAATGTGGAGCGGATTCCGACGAAGAAGGATTGCTGCCTGTCGTCGAGGGCCATCATGTAGTAGCCGTCGCACGCTATGTCGTGGCTCGCGGAGGCGAGGGCTATGATGAGCATCAGGCCGAGCGAGAGGGGGTAGAAAGAGTCGCTCATCATGGCGGCGGAGAGGATTAGGAACGCCGTGGCGAGAATGGTCTGCGTGTTGCGTACCCATTCGAGCTTGGTGGAGTAGCGTTCGACGAAGGGGGCCCAGAGCGGTTTGAGCGACCAGGGCAGGCAGACTATGCTTGTCCAGAATGCGAATGACGCTATGGGGACGCCCATGTTGGCGTAGATGAGCGACGACGTTGTCATGACGAGGCTGCTCGGGATGCCCTGGAAGACGTAGAGGCTTGGCACCCAGCGCCATCCGGATGTCTTGCAAGAGGTCTTTTCGTTCATGTGGGTTGCTTTACGGGGGCGAATGGGAAAGGGCGGCAAGCCGAGGTGTGCGCCTCGCCGTGCCGCCCTGGGTTGTCTTTTTTTGCGGGGTGACGCTATGAGAGTTTGCGGGCGACCTCGATTTCTTCGTAGGCTTCGATTATGTCGCCTGTCTGGATGTCGTTGTAGCCCTTGACGTTGAGGCCGCATTCGAGTCCGGCGACGACCTCCTTGACGTCGTCTTTGAACCTCTTGAGGCTCTCGAGTTCGCCGGAGTGGACGACGATGCCGTCGCGGATGATGCGGACTTTGCTTTTGCTCTTGACTTTGCCGTCGTTGACGAAGCAGCCTGCGATGGTGCCGACCTTGGAGATTTTGAAGGTCTCGCGGATTTCGAGGTTGCCCGTGACTTGCTCACGGATTTCGGGCGAGAGCATTCCTTCCATGGCGCTCTTGAGCTCTTCGATGGCGTCGTAGATGATGGAGTAGAGCCTGATGTCGATTTTCTCCTTCTCGGCGAGGCGTCGGGCGTCGGCCGAGGGGCGTACCTGGAAACCGATGACGACGGCGTTGGATGCCGTGGCGAGCATGATGTCGCTTTCGGAGATTTGTCCGACGGCCTTGTGGATGACGTTGACCCTGATTTCTTCTGTCGAGAGCCTGATGAGTGAGTCGGAGAGTGCCTCTACGGATCCGTCGACGTCGCCTTTGACGATGACGTTGAGCTCTTGGAAGTTGCCGAGGGCGATTCGTCGTCCGATTTCGTCGAGTGTGATGTGGGGGGTGGCTCGCATGCTGAACTCGCGTTGGAGCTGGTCGCGCTTGTTGGCCACTTCCTTAGCCTCTTTCTCGTCGGCGAAGACGTTGAATTTCTCGCCGGCCTGCGGGGCTCCGTTGAGTCCGAGGACGAGGACGGGTGTGGAGGGCGTGGCGACGTCGACTTTCTGGTTTCGCTCGTTGAACATGGCCTTGACGCGTCCGTAGTTGGCTCCGCATACCATCATGTCGCCCGGGTGTAGCGAGCCGTTGCGGATGAGGACCGTGGCCACGTAGCCGCGGCCTTTGTCGAGTGAGCTTTCGATGACGTTGCCGCTGGCGGCGCGGTCGGGGTTGGCTTTGAGGTCCTGGAGGTCGGCGACGAGGAGGACTTTCTCGAGTAGCTTGTCGACGTTGATGCCTTTTTTTGCGCTAATCTCTTGGCACTGGTATTGGCCACCCCACTCCTCGACGAGGTAGTTCATGTTGGCCAGGGCCTCGCGTATCTTGTCGGGGTTGGCGCCGGGCTTGTCTATCTTGTTGATTGCGAAGACTATGGGGACTCCGGCGGCGGAGGCGTGGTTGATGGCCTCGATGGTCTGGGGCATGACGCTGTCGTCGGCGGCGACGATGATGATTGCCACGTCGGTGACTTGGGCGCCGCGGGCGCGCATGGCCGTGAAGGCTTCGTGGCCCGGGGTGTCGAGGAAGGTTATCTTGCGGTTGTTCTCGAGTGTGACGCTGTAGGCGCCGATGTGCTGCGTGATGCCGCCGGCTTCGCCCTGGATGACGTTGGTGTTGCGGATGTAGTCGAGGAGGGATGTTTTGCCGTGGTCGACGTGTCCCATGACTGTGACGATGGGTGGGCGCTCGACCAGGAGGCTCTCGTCGTCTTCCTCCTCTTCGACTTCGTGGGCTTTGTCGACGCTGAGGAATTCGACCTTGAAGCCGAACTCTTCGGCCACGAGGGAGAGCGATTCGGCGTCGAGGCGTTGGTTGATGGAGACGAACATTCCGAGCGACATGAAGGTGGCGATGACCTTGTTGACGGGGACGTTCATCATTGTGGCGAGTTCGGAGGCCGTGACGAATTCTGTGACTTTGAGGACTTTCTTTTCCTGCTCGAGTCTTTCGGCCTCTTCCTCTTGGCGTTGACGGACGGCTTCGCGCTTCTCGCGGTTGTGTTTTGAGGTTGTCGTCTTGTGGCCTTTGGCTGTGAGGCGTGCGAGCGTCTCCTTGACTTGCTTTTGTACGTCTTCGTCAGAGGTCTCTTTGACGGTGGTCTGCTGGCCTTTCTTGCTGCGCTGCTTTTCCTTGCGGTTTTGCTGTTGTTGCGCCGCTTGCTGTTGTTGTTTTTGCTGCTGGCGTTGCTTGTTGCGCTCTTTGTTGAGGGTGGAGTTGACTTGGCTTATCGTGGTGGGTGAGGAGACGTCGACTTTCTCCTTCCCGCTTTGGATGCGTTGGCGTTTTTTCTTGCCGTGGTTGTCGCGGGATGGGGCTTTGTCGACGGGGAGCTCAATCTTGCCGAGGACTGTTGGTCCGGTGAGTTTGGGTTTGTCGGCGAGGCGGAAGATTTCTTCGTTTTGCTCGTCGGTGTTGTCGGTGTCGGCTGGGGCGGGCTCGGTGTCGGCGGGTTCCGTTTGCGCGGGTTGCTCGACGTTGGCGGCTGCCGGGGTCTCGGCGGCTGGTTGTGGCTCGGGTTGCTGCTTGACCGGCTCGGCGTTTTTTTCGGCTGTCGGCTCGACGGGTGCGGGCTCTGGTTTCTGCTCGGGAGCGGGCTCTGGTTTTTCCTCAGCCTTTTTTGGGGTTTCGGCTGTAGGGTTTTTGGGTTTTGGCTGCTCGTTTTTGGCCTTGCCTCCGCGTTGTTGGGGGGTGAGGTCGATTTTGCCGAGGATTTTGGGGCCCTTGAGGGGTTCGTGTTTGGTTTCTTCGGCCGAGACGATTCCTTCGTTGCCGATGGAGACGGAGTCTTTGTCTTTGTTGCCTTTGGTGGTGATGACGATTTTCTCCGACTCGTTTTTGGCTTGGATGTCGAGTTTGAACTCCTTGGCGAGACGTTCGTACATCTCGTCGGGGATTTTGGAGTTTTGTGAAAGTTCGTCGGTGACGCCGAATTTTTTGAGAGTCTCGATGATGGTGTTGACACCGACTCCGGACTCAGAAGCGAATTTGTTTATTCTGATACCTCCTGCCATATAGAAAGTGCTCTCCTCTAATTTTAGTGTTACGTTGTGGCCAATCAGCGTGTCCCGTGGTTATGTGGGGCGGGCATTAGGCGCGGCTTGATATGTTGTGGGCGAAGCCCTGCGCGAGTCTCGTGGCTGTGAGAGGCGGAAGTGTGGGCGTCGCGAGGTGAAGTGTGGTGTTATTCGAATTCGGCCTGGAGGACGGCGAGGACGTTTTTGATTGTCTCGTCTTCGAGGTCTGTCCTCTTGACGAGTTCGTCGTAGCCGAGGTCGATGACCGATTTTGCGGTGTCGCATCCGATGCCTTTGAGGACGTCGATTACCCAGTCTTCGATTTCGTCGTTGAATTCTTCGAGGC
>JAFPDB010000027.1 GCA_017390085.1 Bacteroidales bacterium
GAAGAGCTGCTTGCCAAGAAATAAGCACCAAATCTATATAAGTCAATGAGAAAGATTCATATCGCCACACTCGCAACCCTCATGGCCGCCCTCCTCCCGAGCTGCCAAAAAGGCGCAAGCGAAACTTTTAAACCCGAGATTACGGGCCGAGCCGGAGAAATACTCGTCGTCATGAACGACAAGCAAAAAAACGACACCACGGGAGCCTACCTCAGCTACATGCTGGGCGACACCTACGCCGGCCTAAACACCGACGAGCCCATTTTTGAGATGCACACCATCGCCCCGCCTTTCTTCGACTACGAAATGCACAAACTCCGCAACCTCGTAATCGTCAACGTGGCCGACACCATACAAACCGACACCGTAACCTTCACACGCAACAACTGGGCAAAGCCACAGGCCGTCATGCACCTCCAGGCAGCCAACGCCCAGAGGGCGGCCGACGTCCTGCGCCGCAATCACGTCCGCATAATATCGTTCTTCGTAAAGGCCGAGCGAGACCGCCTCGTAAGCTACTACAGCAAACACGTCAACGCCAGCCTCATGGCCGAGGTCGACAAGCGTTGGGGAGTATCAATCTGCATCCCAAACGAATACGACAAGTGCAAACCTGTCTACCCCGACAGCATCTCATGGTTCATGTGCGACACCCGCGACTTCCAAGACGGCCTCGTCATCTACACTTTCCCCTACACCGGGCCCAAGTGCGTCAGCCGCGAGAGCCTCCTTCAGCGGCGCGACATAATGCTCCGCGCCAACATTGGCGGGCCCTGCAACTCGGTCATGACCACCGAGCGGCGAGCCAACCTCGACGATGAGATAGTCTTTCAGCAAGGCTCATATCAAGGGGCGTTCGTCAGCGAAATCCGCGGACTCTGGCGAATGGACAACTACCCAATGGGAGGGCCGTTCATCATGAGGGCGGTTGTCGACGAGGCCAACGGGCGGGTCATCGTCACCGACGGCTACGTCTTCTACCCCTCGCAAGAAAAGAAAAGAAACCACATAAGGTCGCTTGAGGCGATAATGCACACCCTCAAACTGACCGACAAGAAATAATCAGATCCCACAATTATGAAAATTGGCATAACGCAGGGCGACGTCAACGGCATCGGCTACGAAGTCATCATGAAAGCACTCCAGGACATGGAGATTATCGACGACCTCGTTCCCATCATCTACGGCTCGCCCAAGGCCGCGGCCTACCACCGCAAAGCCCTCAACGTAGCGCAATTCAGCCTCAACAACATCAACGACCCCGACGAGGCCCACCCCAAACGAGTCAACATCATCACCTGCTGCGACGACAACATAAAAGTCGAACTCGGCAAGTCGTCCGAAGCTGCCGGATTGGCGGCTTTTGAGGCTCTCGAGGCCGCCGTCCGCGACCTGAGCGACGGCAAAATCGACGCCATCGTCACCGCGCCCATCAACAAGAAAAACATTCAGAACGATAACTTCAACTTCCCCGGCCACACTGAGTACCTTGAGCAGGCCGCGCAAGCGCCAGCACTCATGCTCCTCGTCGCCGGCAAGCTCCGCGTGGGAGTCGTGGCCGGTCACGTGCCAATCTGCCAAGTGGCGCAATACATATCCGAAGACAAGATTCTCAGCAAGTTGCGAATCCTCAACCGCTCACTCAAACAAGACTTCAACATCGACGGGCCGCGTATCGCCGTCCTCGGACTCAATCCCCACTCGGGCGACAACGGACTCCTCGGACAAGAGGAGCAGACCATAATCGGCCCCGCCATCGAGAAAGCGCAAGCCGAGGGCATCTGCGCACTCGGGCCCTACCCCGCCGACGGCCTTTTCGGTTCCGAGCTGCTCGGCAAGTTCGACGCCATCCTCGCCATGTATCACGACCAAGGACTCGCGCCATTTAAGGCACTCGCCTTCACGTCGGGCGTCAACTACACCGCCGGGCTCCCCATCATCCGGACCTCGCCCGACCATGGCACCGCCTACGACATTGCCGGTCAGGATAAAGCCGACCCGACATCAATGCGCGAGGCCATCTACCTGGCAATGGACATCGTGCGAAATCGAGCCATAAACCAAGAACTCGAAGCCAATCGGCTCACCACCACCGTCGAGACCCGCACCGAGCGCAACGCCTAAACAAGACGCTATAAATCAAAAACATAGAGACGTTGCCTTTCCCACTTGCGCAACGTCTCTATTCTTTTCCACTTCACCCCGACAATATGCCCACAACAATCGGACGCTTCGCACCCTCGCCCAGCGGGCGTATGCACTTGGGCAACATTTTCGCAGCCCTCATGAGCTACGCCTCGGCCAAAAGCAAAGGCGGAAAATGGATTTTGCGCATCGAGGACCTCGATAGGCAACGTTGCCGACCAGAATACTCGCAACAGATTGTCGACGACCTCCTTTGGCTCGGCCTTACGCCCGACGAAGGACCCGGCTCAGCCGCCGGCGGACCACATGGCCCTTATTTCCAAAGCCTTAGGGACGACATCTACGCAGAGACTTTCGACCGCCTGCAAAAGGCCGGACTCGTCTACGAGTGCTTCTGCCGCAGGCAGGACCTCACAGCGTCGTCAGCCCCTCACGCCTCCGACGGGCATACCATCTATGCGCGCACATGCCTCAACCTCGCCGAAGCGCAAAAGGCCGAGCTGAGACTCACGCGCAAACCCGCATGGCGAATCCTCCTCCCCGACGAGGTCAGCACTTTCACCGACGGTCATTACGGCCAGCAAACAGCCAACCTCGCAGCCGACCGGGGCGACTTCTACGTCCGACGCTCCGACGGCAACTTCGCCTACCAGCTGGCCGTGATTGTGGACGACGCGATGATGGGTGTCAATGAGGTGGTGCGCGGCCGCGACCTCCTCCCCGCAAGTCATGAGCAGACGTTTCTGCTGCGCTCGCTGGGCTTCGAGGCCCCGAGCTATTGCCATTTCCCGCTTTTGCTCTCGCCCGACGGGGCGCGCCTGAGCAAGCGCGACCGCTCCCTTGCCATGGACCGAATACGTGAGAAGTTGAAGCCTGGCGAGCTTATCGGGCTTATGGCTTGGCTCGTGGGGCTGCAACCACATTGGTCGCCCATGACAATCGACAACTTCGTCGCCTCATTCAACTGGGACCTTATCCCTCGCGAGGACATAACGGTAGACGCCGCAGCCCTCTTCTAATCAAGGACTGCGGCGTCGGTATGCCTGATTACGGGAGGAGAAGAAAACCTCTCTAAATGACGCAAAGCAGTATGGCGGCAGTGGCGGCGGTGCCAATCACGGAGAAAATCACCGCAAGCGGCTTATGCTGCTGAGTCCCCGAATAAACGTAGTCCGGCAACTGGGTCGCCGGATCGTAGTCCTCAACTTCGGCCGAGACCAAGTCGAAGGTCTTATAGCCGCCGGCGTCTTCGTAGACGAGCTTTTGGGGCTTATCGATTCCAGATATCACGAGGGTTCGCTCATTTCTTATCACCTCCATCATGCGGCTCAACGTCTGGTCGGCAGTGCCGTTATTCAGATCCATGTTCGCAAGGGGGTAATGCTCCATTCCGTCGACCTCGTTGATGTACGAGCAACCGAGCGGCATCTCGCCATAGGTCATGATAACCAGGCCGATAGGCTTTTTGGTTGGCACCAATGTGAGCGTTGAGTCAGCACCTTCGAGCACGGGGGCGCAACGTTGGACGTAGACGTACCCGGCTTCAGATTCCACCTTTCGGAGCGTCTCTGGGTCAATGTCGCGGTTCACCTTCTTCCACTGCTTCATGAATTTTGAAGTCATCTTCTCCAAAGCGGCTTTCTTATCCTTATCCGCCAGCCTGCTCGTACCGTCGATAAACCGCACTTGGGAGCTTGTGGAAATTGAGATGGCGAGAGCCGCAATGATTAGGGCGGCGAATCTGAAGGTGCTCATATCTTGAATCCTAATTCGGTAGCGTGATTTTACGGAGTCCCTGGTCATTTGTTGCATTTCAAGATTATGCATGGCAGCGACGAGACCAAAATGGCGTACGCCCCGCCCAATACGACTTGCGCCGGATACGTCCACACGTCAGCGTCGCCAACAAGCAGGGCCAACAACGCCAACGTGGCCGAAGGCGCGAAACTCTTTCGGAAAATGTTGTAGAGGCAGAGCATCAAGACGAACGCGCACACGCCGGCGACAGCCACGTCGAATCCCAACGAACGGCTGAATATCAAAGCCGCAGCTCCCGCGCTCGCACCAAACAGCAGCATGAACAACACCTGCCACGGACGCCGACGGAAACCACTCTCGCCTTGCGAAAACTCCGCAAGGGTGACCAACAAGGGCGGCGCTACAAGATACTTCCACCCCGTAAGCCACGCCGTGACGCAAAGCGGCGCAATCGAAAGGGCCATGATTCCCAACGCGCAATAAGAGAATGGCTCAGCGGGACTGTACTTGACGACTGGCATACGATAACGCCTCACGCCTGTCAACTCCATAACCCATTGAACCATAATGACGAGCGACACCAGCGTGGCAACCACGCCTACATACTCCCACGCCACAATCCCAAACAACGCTGGCATGACGGCTGCCGCCAACGCCGGCGGCATTTGGATTCGCGTCAGCCTGAGCATAAGCCCCGACAACAGGAACGCCGCAATTACAGGAACCCCAAAACCCACGAAACCCACGCACCTGCTCACACCGATGCCTATCGCGGCGGCCATGGTCATGACGCACAGGCAAGCCAACTTGCTCACGCGCCAGACGCTCTTATCCATCACCAAAAGGCCAATGGCCAACGCGCCGACTTCGGGGAAAAGAAGCAAATCCTGCCCCACGACCTGCCACGCCGCAAGCATTGCTGCGACTACGGCTGTGGCGAAACAGCCACGTACTACGTCGGGGTTGACCATGGGGCTTGAGCGAAAAAATTGGTAAGGAAGGTTTAGTGGGAGACTATCTCTATGAGCCTCTGCTTCAGGTCGTTGATGTCAGTCACGACAGGATATTGCGGATAGTCGGCCACTACGTTCGCGGGCGGGCAGAAGAGGATTCCCTTGTCGGCGGCCTCGAGCATCGTCACGTCGTTATAGGAGTCGCCGAACGACACGACGTCGTACTTGAGGCTCTTGAACGCCTCGACGGTCTTGCGCTTGGGGTCGGGCTGGCGCAGCTTGTAGTTGGTTATGCGGCCTTTGGCGTCGGTCTCGAGGCTGTGGCAGAGCAGGAAAGGGTTCTCGAGCTTATCCATGAGCGGCTGCGCGAACTCCACAAAAGTGTCGCTGACAATGGCGAAACGGGCCTTGCGGCGAATCTCGCGGACAAACTCCAACGCGCCGGGCAGCGGGTCGAGCGTCCCGATGACCTCCTGAATGTCGGGCAACGTGAGGTGGTGCTCGTCGAGGATGCGGAGGCGCATCTTCATCAGCTCATCGTAATCTTTGATGTCCCTGGTTGTGAGTTTAAGCTCCTCAATACCGGTCTTTTTAGCCACGTTGACCCAAATCTCGGGAACGAAAACGCCCTCCAGGTCAGCACAGATAATCCACATTTTGTTTGAAATTCTTAGTTAATGTCACAAAGTTAATCTTTTGCGCATTTTCCGCAACGGCAATGCCCACATAGCGACAAAATGATTTCTTCCAAGCCGTAGAGATGCGGACCCGAGCGCGCGGCCGAACAATCCGTCGGGCAACAGGCCCACCTCCCCACGTGGCAAACCTATTGACATTCCGACTATAAGCAGAATCACAACGTTGCAGAATAAACATATTTAGCTTATTTTTGCACATATACCGCCTTTTACAACCATCGCGACGGACAATTAAGACACTTTTATCAGATGGACTACAACACCTCCCGCGAGAGGCTCGTGATGCCCGAATACGGGCGCAATATTCAACAGATGGTCGACTACGCGCTCACCATCGAGAACCGCGACGAGCGGACGCAATGCGTGGCCACAATCGCCAACGTCATGCTCAACCTCTTCCCACAACTGAAAAACGACGCCAACTACACCCAGAAGGTGTGGGATCACATCGCCATGATGTCCGGTTTCCGCCTCGACGTCGACTCGCCATACCCTCTCCCGCAAAAACAAGAGGCCACGACTGCCCCTACGAGCCACATCCCCTACCCCATGACGCGGATTAAGATCCGCTCCTACGGGATTCTCGTCCAGAATATGCTCCTTGCGGCCATAAACGCCGACACCGAAGAAGAACGCATGGCGACCACCGCACTCACTGCCCTCTACATGAAGCGACTCCTACTCCAGAACGGCAAGGACAGCAACATCGAGGAACGCGTCGCCAACGACATCGCGGAACTCACCGAAGGGCAGCTGCGCTACTCGTACGAAGAGCTCATGGAGGCCCTGCCCGACGATAGGCAGCCGCGCCACTGGGACAGGCAGAACTATCAGCAAAACGGACGTACCAGGCGTTTCCACTTCGGTCAAAACAGACAGGGCGGCAAACAGCAAAACGGCTTCAGGAACAACAAGGGCAAGAGAAGGTACTAAACTCACTTTCAGAAACATAAGATTGTCTCGACACACAACATGAGCGGAACATTCATGATAGAGGGCGGCCATCCGCTCAACGGGTCGATAACGCCACAAGGCGCCAAAAACGAGGCGCTGCAAGTCCTTTGCGCCACGTTGCTCACAAAAGAGGAGGTCGTGATCGACAACATACCCGACATCCTCGACGTCAACAACCTCATCGACCTGCTCGGCTGCATGGGCGTCAAGGTATGGCGCGAAGGCCGCCACAAATGCCACTTCCAGGCCGAGAACGTCGACATCGACTACCTCCAGACCGACGACTTCAAAAAACGGGCGTCGTCGCTCAGAGGCTCCAACATGATCATGGGCCCGCTCCTGGCCCGCTTCGGAAAGGCGTACTACCCAAAACCCGGCGGCGACAAGATCGGCCGCCGCAGGCTCGACACCCACTTCTACGGATTCACGAAGCTCGGCGCGAAATTCGATTTCGACTTCGGGCAATTCTTCTACTCCGTCACCGCCGACAACCTCCACGGCGCCTACATCCTCCTCGACGAGGCCTCCGTCACCGGCACCGCCAACATCCTCATGGCGGCCGTCATGGCCAAAGGGCGCACGACAATCTACAACGCCGCTTGCGAACCCTACCTCCAGCAACTCTGCAAAATGCTCGTCTCGATGGGCGCCCGCATCGAGGGCATCGGGTCCAACCTCCTGACAATCGACGGAGTCGACAGCCTCGGCGGATGCCAGCACCGCGTATGGCCAGACATGATCGAGGTCGGCTCTTTCATCGGAATGGCCGCCATGACGGCCGGCGACGTCACGATCCGCAACGCGGGCGTCGAGCAGCTCGGCATCATACCACTGGCATTCGAGCGAATGGGCATCGGGCTGGAGATTGTCGGCGACGACATCCACATCCCATCGCAAAACCACTACACCATAGACTCCTTCATCGACGGCTCGATAATGACCGTGGCCGACGCCCCTTGGCCGGGACTTACGCCCGACTTGCTGAGCGTCTTCCTCGTCGTGGCCACGCAGGCCAAAGGAAGCGTGCTCATCCACCAGAAAATGTTCGAGAGCCGACTCTTCTTCGTCGACAAGCTCATCGACATGGGCGCCAAGATTATCCTCTGCGACCCGCACAGGGCCACCATCATAGGCCTCGACAGGGAGACTCGGCTTCGCGCAACGACAATGACCTCGCCAGACATCCGCGCGGGTGTGGCTCTGCTCATCGCCGCCCTCTCCGCGCAAGGGACTAGCACAATCCACAACATTGAGCAAATCGACCGCGGATACCAATACATCGACAAGCGGCTGGCGGACCTTGGCGCCGTCATCTCACGTCTCTAACTCACCCCCAAAAAAGCGAATTGAGCATATGGCAAAAAACAGTCTCATGAGATTCCCACTGCTCACCCTCGTCGCGACAGTCATAACACTGGCGGCACAGCCCGCCATGGCGCAAAACATCGACGATAAGGCCGATGAACTCTTCAAGTCGCATTGCTACGAAAAAGCCACGCTGCGATACCTGAAAGTCTTCCACTCCAACCCCTCCAACAAGGCCAACCCCGTCATGCTCAGGAGGATAACGGAGTCGATTCTCAACTCGGAGATGCTCCGCGACACGGCACGCTACTTCGCCGACCTCTATCTCGACCTCGTCCACGACGACGCCGAAGCCTATTTCATGGCAGCC
>JAFPDB010000028.1 GCA_017390085.1 Bacteroidales bacterium
GGTATAGGACCTCAGGACAGCCTTTATGACTGTTGCGAGATGCGGATACGCCTCCTCGACCCCGTAGAGGCGTCCTCTCTCAACACGGAACATGAGCCTGGATTGCAGCTGTACGTTGGGTTGGAAGGCCATGTAGCCGGCCGCCTCGAGGATTGCCAGGGCTCCGGCCGTCTGGGCAATCTGGCGACTCGTCTCCTTACAGAACTTCTCGAGGTTGAACTCCTCGACGTGGCCCTCGCCCTCGCCAAGCCCGACCTGGCGGGCGTTGCAGATGCTGTTGTAGACATTGACGACGAAATCGATGGGGGGAAACCTCGTCGTGACATTGCGACGCAGCTTTGCGGCATCGGCATCGGACCATAGCAAGACGGCGTAGGACTTCAGCCCATCGCGCCCGGCTCGGCCAGCCTCTTGGAAGTAGGCCTCTATGGACTCGGGCGGGTCGATGTGGATGACGACCCGGACGTCGGGCTTGTCGATGCCCATGCCGAAAGCGTTGGTGCAGACGATGACCCGCATATCGCCCTTGGTCCACTCCTCCTGACGCTTGTCTTTCTCCTTGACGGAGAGGCCGGCGTGGAAGAAGCCGGCTGAGAAGCCTTGCGAGCGGAGGAAGGCGGCGTAGTCTGCCGTTCGTTTTCGGCTTCGGACGTAGACGATGGCGGAGCCCGGGACGGAGCGCAAGATCCTGACCATCTGCTGCTCCTTATCTTCGGCGACTCGTACGACGTAGGCCAAGTTGTGGCGCGCGAAACTCATTGAGAAGAGGTTCGGGTGTCGGAACTCGAGCCTCGACATGATGTCGTCGGCTACGCGCGGTGTGGCGGTGGCGGTCAGGGCGAGCACCGGCACGTTGGGCATCAGCTTGCGGACCTCGGCAATCTTCAGGTATGAGGGGCGGAAATCGTAGCCCCACTGCGAGATGCAATGGGCCTCGTCGACGACGAGCATCGAGACACGCATCTGCTTGAGTTTGAGCAGGAACAGCTCGGTAGAGAGCCTCTCTGGGGAGAGGTAGAGGAACTTGGCGGCGGCGAAGATGCAATTGTCGTAGGCTGCGAGCATCTGGTCGTGGGTGAGGGAGGAATTGACGGCGTGGGCCAAGATGCCCTTCTTTCGGAGTGTCTGGACCTGGTCCTTCATGAGGGCCAAAAGTGGCGTGACGACAATGCATACGCCGTCCATGGCGAGGGCCGGGACTTGGAACGTTATGGACTTGCCGCCGCCCGTGGGCATGAGGCCGAGGGTGTCGCGCCCGGAGCCGACAGAACGTATTATGTCGAGCTGGATGGAGCGGAAAGAGTCGTAACCCCAGAATTTTTTGAGGATATCGAGATAGCCCTTATCGTCCACGTTTTCGGGGCCTCCCCTACCCTAACGACTTGGCAATCATCTCGGCGCAGAGTTCTCCGTCGATGGCGGAAGAGACGATGCCACCGGCGTAGCCGGCGCCCTCGCCACATGGGTATAGGCCTTTGAGGCTCAGGCTCTCGAGGGTTTCATTGTCTCGCGAGACCCTGACGGGGGATGATGTTCGGCTCTCAACTCCGACCACGAGGGCCTCGTTGGTGACGAATCCTCGCGCGTGTCGGTCGAAATCTTCAAAGCCCTTGCGGAGCCTGAGTCCTATGTTGTCTGGCAGCCAGAAGTGGAGCGGTGAGGAGACGACTCCAGGGACGTAGGAGCACTCGGGCAAATCGTAGGAGAGTCGTCCGTCGACGAAGTCGGCGAGAGCTTGGGCGGGGGCCACGACGCCATGTCCGCCGTTGATGTAGGCGAGCCTCTCGAGCTCAGCTTGGTAGCGGATGCCGCCCAAGACGCCGTCGTTGGCAAAGGGGCCTATGTCTTCGGGCCTGACCTCGACCACGATGCCGCTATTGGCGAAAGGCGACCCTCGATGGGATGGCGACATGCCGTTGACTACCTGTTGGTCGGGGCCCGTCATTGCGGGGACTATAAAGCCACCCGGGCACATGCAGAAAGAGTATACGCCTCGGCCGTCGACTTGTGCGACCATGGAATAGGCGGCGGGTGGGAGGTATTGGCCTCGGCCGTCGGGGCTATGGTATTGAATCTCGTCGATGAGGTCTTGCGGGTGCTCGACACGGACTCCCATGGCCCACGTCTTGGCCTCGAGAGCCACGCCTTGCCTGAGGAGCATCTCGTAGACGTCGCGTGCGGAGTGTCCAGTGGCGAGTATTACTGCCCTTCCCTGGATGGTCGTGCCGTCGGCAAGCCGTACGCCTTTGGCTTGCCGACCGTCGATGAGCAGGTCGGTCATCTTGGCTCCGAAACGGACCTCGCCTCCGCTCTGGATGATGGTCTCGCGGATGGCCTTTATGACGTAGGGGAGCTTGTCGGTGCCGATGTGTGGATGGGCGTCGATGAGGATGTCGTGTTGTGCTCCGTGATGGCAGAAGACCTCGAGAATCTTGCGGACGGAGCCACGTTTGGTGCTTCGGGTGAAGAGTTTGCCGTCGGAGAAAGTACCGGCACCTCCCTCGCCGAAAGCGTAGTTGGATTCGGGGTCGAGGGTCAGGTTTCTGTTGAGCTGCGCGAGGTCCTTCTTACGCTCGCTGATGTCTTTTCCCCTCTCAATGACAATGGGCCTTAGCCCGAGCTCGATGAGCCTATGCGCGGCGAAGAGACCTCCCGGCCCCGCTCCGACGACGACGACGGGGTCGGCGGAGCGGACGTCTTTATAGCCCGGGAGGTCGAGCCTCTCGGGTTTGGGTTCCTCGCCGATGAAGACGTCGAACGAGAGCGTGACGGAGACGCTCTTGTGGCGTGCGTCGATGGAACGGCGGACGAGCCTCATGGCGACGATGTCGTCTTGCGGCACGTCAAGGTCTTTTGCCGCTTTGGCGCGGCAGAAGCTCTCGTCGGCAGCGTCGGCTGGCGCGAGAGTCATGTTGATCTGCTTAATCACGTGTTATGATTGGGTAGGGAAGTCAGTCCTATATGTCGTTTTGGAGGAAGCGCGCCAGCTCGTCTCTGCGGTCCATGCCCTCGGGGGAGTAGGTGTCGGACGTGGCGAGGTAATAGTCGTAGAGCCGCAAGGCCCTGCTGGCGACATCGCCGCGCAGGCCGTCGGGGAGGTTGGAGACCTTGAAATCGGCATAGAAGAGCGTGGCGAGGAGCTCTGCTTGCTTGGCGACCTCGTCGGGTCCGGGCTCTGCTTGTCTCTCGCCTTGGGCCTGCCTGAGGTGGTCTACCAAGGCGCGGAAGATTTCGTCAGGGGAGGCTTGTCGGAAGAA
>JAFPDB010000271.1 GCA_017390085.1 Bacteroidales bacterium
ACGCTCTGCGCCGCAAAATCTAAGAACGATTCGAGGCTCTCAAAACCGCCATCCTTGACGTACGTGGTGTTGGTCGTATCGCAGAAGTGCACCGTTGTTGTGATTTCGGTCGGCTCTTCCGGCTCAGTCGGCTCTGTCGGAACTTCCGGCTCTGTTGGCTCTGTCGGAACTTCCGGCTCTGTTAGCGTCTCGGGTTCACTCTCGCCGCACATCTTTTTTCGGCACTCCTCGAAAACTTCGAGCTGCGCCTCTATGGCGTTGAGCCTTGCCTCGATTAGCATGAGCTTGCGCCCGAGGAGGTCGCCCTCTTTGGCCGATATTGTTGTCAGTTCCATTCTTTATCCTCCTTTCGTTTTCTCCATTTCCGCCGCCTCGAACGCGTCTTTAAACACGTCGAAGTCGCCTTCGTTGGTGTCGCCTACGGGTGTCCATTGGGCGGCGGGTTCGTCCCATGCGTAGAGCCGCCTCTCGTCTTGCACCCAAACGGTTAGTCCGTTGGCGCGGCGTATTGCGGGCATGTTGTTCAGCTCCTCAAGGTCTTTGGCTAAGCATCGGCTGTCGAGGAGGAGCTGTGCGCCGAGGTCGAAGCCGGCGTTCATCTGTGTGCCTTTGCCGAAGCCGTTTATAGTGCCTGCCATTGTGTGTGTCTGTTTATTTTGCCCCGCTGTATGTTGCAGTACAGGGGTAGGCTTTTTGTTGGCTGTTTGGGTTGCTTATGTAGGCGTTGAATGTCCGCCTAACACCGTCTGCGCCCCCTATCTCGGTTGTTGTCTGCTCGAACGAGTTGAGGATGGCGAGCTTGGCGGGGTTGGCTATGGCTGTTATTGTGCCTGAGGTCATTACCGCCATTCTCTTGTTGTCAAAGGCGGGAAACGGTAGGCTAACGTTGCCGCTCGCCGATTGCGGGATTATCGGGTGAAGAGTGTCGGCCTCTGTCACTGTCTTGCCGCCGATGAGTGCCCAGTAGATGGGGAGACGGAAGGCGTAGGCGATGGCGTTGCTCTTAACCTCCTTGTCGGTGGTGTCGGTCACTCGGGCGGAGAATGTCGCCGCCTTGCTTATGGAGACAGACCCGAAGGCGAGTCTATTCTTCCCGCCAGCCGTGATTGTCGCATCGTCCGTGCTGATGGGTTGCCCGTCTTGTAGCAGTTCAACTTTTTTCACGGCGCAACTGCCGGCAGTGACGGTGGCGGAGAGTGTGATGGTGGCTTTTGTGCCAAGCTCGAAAGTCTGACCTCCGGGGCTTGCCGTGAGGACTATTGCGGGCGGTACGTAAGGGTGGAGGATTTGGTCTAAGACTGTGGCGATGGGTACGTTCTCGAACGTTGTGCCGGGTTCTATCCCTCCGTGTCTCTCAATTGTAGGCTGGGCGTTGGAGTAGGTTATCTGCGTCGCGTCGCTGCTGCCTACAAGGTCGAGCCGTCCTGTGGTGGGGTTAACCTTCATTCTCATAGTTGTCGTTTTCGTCCTCGTCAAGGTTCGCCTTCTTTAGCTTCTGCGTGTCCGCTTTGGCCTCAATGTAGTCGGCAATCTTGTAGAGGTAGGTCTTGTGGCTTGTCAGGTAGTCCATTGCCGTTACAAGCGCGTCAAAGTCGTCCTCGCTCACGTTGCGCATGAGGTCGGCGTATTGCCTAATCTTCTCTTCGCGCGGGCCTTGGGGCGTGTCGTCGGCGGGCTGTGCAACAGGCTGGATTATGGGGGCGGGCTTTGTCCCTGCCATTTGTATTTGCGCTGCCGGCTCGTCGTCCTCCTCGTCGAGGTCGCCAGCCAATGCGCTGGCAATCACTTCGCGTTTCATTCCGAAAGCGGGGGCCATGCGTACGGCAAGGTTTCCAAGTCCGGCTGTCACGGCCTGTGTGGCTAATGCGCCGAGCATCCCGTTGGGCTTCAGTTCCTTTAGCTTCTCTTTTAGCTCGTCGTTTTTCTCGCTCAGCTCCTCCACCTTGTTCTCTGCGTCGGATAGGGCTTTTGTTACCCGCCTTAGTTCGTCGGCCATTCGTCGGTTCTCGCTCGTCAGTTCGCCCAGCTTGCGCTCGCGGTCTCGGTCTTCATACCGCTTCTCTATCATCTTGTCGCGGATTTGAAGCACCGTGCCGAGGCCGTTGGTCTTGTCGTCGAGCGCACCTAAACCGGTGTCGGCCAGACCGAGGAGGCTGAGCATTGCTTTCATGTTCGCCCCAAGCCCTTCGAGGGAGATGGCTGGCTGAGGTTGGGGCTGAGGGGCTGGCTGTGGCGCAGGAGGCTCTACGGTGGGGAGGGAGGGGTATTGCGAGAGTTGGTAGCCGTCTTCAAGTACTATGGTGCAAGAGCTTTCGGCGGTGTCGCGTCCTTGTCCCCAAAAACAGACGCGGATAATCGTCACCGTCGGGTTGCTCAGCAGCATGTTGAGCGCACTGTTGAAAATGTCGTCCTGATTCTCGCGGTTGCTCTTGGCGTTGCTATACGACTGGCTGCGTTGCCACCCTTGGCTTCCTTGCACCTGCCACTCAAATCGCCAGTAGAGAGTGCGTCCGTTGCGTTGCTCAAAGGCCATGCGCGCGGCGGCAGCCTGATTGTTTATCTCGGTGTTGCTCTTCCTCATTGGTAAAGCTGTTTTTTGTTATTCCCTCTTGCGGGGAGATATTTTCACGAAGTCAAGAGTGTAGCGCGGTGTCTCCATTGGGTTTCCGTCCCATTCGGGTTGCGAGGTTCGGATTACGAGGTATGTGCGCATTGTCTTGTAGATGGCTTGCCCCATGCTGGCAATCTGTTGCATTGTACCCTCGACGATGTCCGAACTCGACGAGATTGAGACGCTAACGTCGTCGCTCATCAGAGCGGCGGAGCTTGGGCGGATGCCCGTGAGGACGAGTATGTCGTTGCCAAGGGGCTGAACAAAGAGGTTGCGGTCGATGTGTACCTCTATCGGGGTAACAATGGCCTCATAGCCCTGAGCTGCCAATCGGTCTTGCTCGGCCTTGACGATGCTGCTAATCATAGTCTATGTAGATTTTGGCGGTGTAGCTGTTTGTTAGGCTGGCTCGGTAGTCGGCGACATCTTGGGTGTCCGCATCTTCGTTGCCCATATAGTATTTCTTGAAAATCGTCTCACACGTGTTCGCATATTGAGTGCCGTTGACGCTCAGCGCGTCCGCATAGTCGCCCGCGCTGAGGAAAGGCGTTGCGAGGGTCTCTTCAAGCGTCACCCTCATGAGTGCGCCCGCCTTTACGCCTACGCTCTCGCCGCGGATAGTCCTGTTCCTGTTCCATGTGGCGGTAGAAAGCTCCTCAATGATAAGGAGCGGCGAACTCGGGCAGACGGTCTCGCCGCCAAGGTCTATGGCGAAAGAGCCTACTTGGCTGTGGCGTGTGCCAAAGAGGGTGTACGTCTTGGCCGTGCCACTGGCGTTTGAGATGCTGCCACCATAGAGCAGCGGCACTGTGCCCTGCCCAAGCTCGGCCACTCCTAACCAGCCGTTAATCCGCTTCACCTTGCGGGGGAGGATAACGTCTTTGGCGAAGACTCCGCCCCATTTCTCGCGGTTCGGGACGTTGATGGTGACGATGTATATCATGCGTTAAACGTTTTCGAGGACCAGGTAAACCGAGAGCTTGACGGACGGTGCGTCCTTATCCGTAGGCGTGTAGGTGAACTTAATCTCGATGTCCGAGCTTCGGGCGGGGATGTCGTCGGCCTTGAAGTCGTAGATGACTTCTTGCCGGCTGACGCTGCCGTCGAAGAGAAAGAGTGTTGCGCCCGTGCCTACGGGGAGAATCTCCTGCTGCGCTATGGATAGTGAGAGGGTGACGTTTCGGAGGTCGCTCTCGGAGGTTATGAAGAAGCCTGTCACCTTCTGATAGTCCTGCCGCGCACGGTCGTTGAGGGTGAGCGTTCCGCCGCCGGAGGGGAGCGTAATGTTCTTGAAAATTTGAAATGTCTTTTTCATGTCATACAAGTATGCGGTACTGGAGAAGTACCAATAGTTTGATGATGCTGGCTTCTTTG
>JAFPDB010000272.1 GCA_017390085.1 Bacteroidales bacterium
GCTATTACCTTGACCTATCCGTCTATTGCGCAAGGTTCTTCAAGTGCAGGCGAAGCTCTTCTTGACGGAATCAGAGGCCCGGCAATTCATAAGAGCAGCGTCTCACTCGAAGTCGACCGCCACACACTCCTCTCCATCGAAGGCCCCAACGGCTGCGGCAAGACAACAATCCTGAAAGTCATGCTCAGCCTCCTGCCCCCACTCCACGGACACGTCATACGAAAACCAAAACTCAAAATCGGCTACCTCCCGCAAATGACCGACGCCGACCTCGACTTCCCCATCTCCGTCGCCGACGTCATCCTCATGGGGCAGGCTCAACCCCCGAGGCTCTTCACCTCGAAACTGGCGCGGCGCAAACTCGACGAGCTTATAGAGTTCGCGCACCTCGGCACGGTCAAAAACAAACCCTTCGGCGCAATCTCGGGCGGCCAACGCCAACGGGCCATGCTCTGCCGCGCCCTCATGAGCCAACCCGACCTGCTCATCCTCGACGAACCCGTCACCTACATGGACCGCAACGCCGAAGCCACGCTCTACGACCTACTCCCGCGCCTCAAAGGACAGATGGGCGTCATACTCGTCTCCCACGACCACGCCTCCGCGCAACAAGTCGCCACGCAGACTCTCACACTACCCACACCAAATCGGCAATAACACCCCAACACATGGAGACCTCGCTCCTCGACTACGCCTTCACCCGCAACGCCATCGCCGCCGTCATCCTCCTCGCGGCGCTCAGCGCCATCGTCGGCACCTACATCGTAGTCCGCAGGCTCGTCTTCTCCACCGGCGGCATAACCCACGCCAGCTTCGGCGGCATCGGACTGGCCTACTGGGCCGGATTCGACCCCACGCTCGGCGCCCTCTCCTTCGCCATAGCCACATCCATCGCCATCAACGCCGCAACTCGGAAAGGCCACATCCGACCCGACAGCGCCATCGCCATGCTATGGTCCCTCGGCATGGCCATAGGGGTCATCTTCCTCAGCCTCTCACCCGGATACGCGCCAAACCTCATGGGCTTCATGTTTGGCGACATCCTCGCCGTCAGCCATACCGACATCCTGCTCAGCGCCATAACGGCCACCCTCTGCACCGCGCTCACCATCATCTTTTACCGCCCTATCCTCTACACCGCATTCGACCCCACCTACGCACAAATAGCCAATTGGAGACCGACGACCGTCACCACCATCGCCTCAATACTCATAGCCGTGGCCATATCCCTCTCCATCAAGGCCGTCGGCATCATCCTCGTCCTCTCCGTTTTCACCATCCCGCAATCCATAGCGCTCGTCTTCGCACACTCCCTGCCACGCATAATGGTCCTTTCGGGCCTCATCGCGCTCGTCGGATCCGCCGCCGGACTATACCTCTCTTTCGCTTTCGACCTCCCCTCCGGGGCCGTTATCACCGCACTCCTCTCACTTTCACTACTTTTCGTCAAAAGTATCAAGCGTTAGGCAAACCCCTGCGTTTCAACAATTTAGAGCTGCATTTCGCCACGCATCGGGACAATTTTCGCCACCTCGGGCCAAATTCTCACGCTTTCCCTTTGCAAAGTTCAAATGTGAGTGTATATTTGCAGTGTACTACAAAAGTATGACACTAACACGCCAAGAAAGATGATAGAGCTTAACAACATCTCCTACCACTACCCGAGCCACAGCTCCTTGGTCCTCACGAACCTCTCCCTACGATTCGAAGACGGCAGAATCTACGGACTTCTCGGAGAAAACGGAGTCGGCAAGACCAC
>JAFPDB010000273.1 GCA_017390085.1 Bacteroidales bacterium
GAGGACATTATCGAAAGAAGAACTAATGGATTAGCGGCACGTTTCATAATATATTCACCGTTGCCAATTGTTTGACAGAATTAGGTTATAAGATTCTGAATGTCATTACATGGCAAAAAACGAATCCAGCGCCCAACTTGTCGTGCAAATACTTTGTCCACTCCACCGAGTTGAAAATTTGGGCACGTAAAGAGCAGAAAGTGTCACACTTTTTCAACTACAGACTAATGCGCCACCTCAATGGCGACAAGCAGATGACCGATGTGTGGCGACTGCCGACAATTGCGCCATGGGAGAAAAGCTGCGGCAGCACCCTACACAAAAGCCATTGGCGTTACTCTCGCGCATAGTGCTTGCGTCAACACCCGATAATGGAATAATTCTCGACCCATTCGCAGGCAGCAGTACAACGGGTATCGCCGCCAATTTGCTCGGCAGACGTTTCGTCGGTATAGAAAAAGAGAAGGAATATGTTGACATGAGTGTGATGCGCCGAGAAGAGCTGAACGACATACGACGCATAACTGATATTAGAAAGAGACTGCCGGAATTGAATTGGCAGTCGAGCAATTGTTGATTGCGCCACTTAGCTGCCGCTGGCTACCATGGCGCCGGTGAGGGGTTACGAGTTTTTTTCTTTTATTCTCCGCATCACGCTCATGTACTGCATTGATTGCTACTCTTCCTCGCGCGCCTGAAAAAGACTGGGGGACGTTCTCTGGCTTTAGGGTCCGTCACCATATTGGCAGCAGCGTAGGCCTGCTGCCTGCCATGCTCTATGAGTTGCTGACATTTCTTTCCCACAGCTCCACGGCCTATTACAAAAAAACTTTTCAAACGGCATTTAAGAGGTGTCCTTATACCGTTTGAAAAGGTTTTGAGAGTTGCGAAAGAAATGCTTGGCTACCAGCGGCCGCCGCCGCCACCTCCGCCGAAGGAGCCGCCGCCGAAGCCCCCGAAGGAGCCGCCTCCCGACGAGCCGCCTCCCGACTTGTTAGACTTTGACGACGCGGCAATTCTCACCAGGACTTCGAGAATGAAGCTGTATATGGTCGCCACGACGAAAAAGAAGGTCATCGTCGTCGTGACCCGTTCGCGCCTCGTCTTCGCCCTTTGGTACTTGCTGATGTATATTTTGCTGGCCGCGTAGAGCGCAAAAAGCAGGACGACGAGCGCTATGATGAAACTGGCCGACACGTCACTGCCCGAACCGTGGCCGCCCGAATCGTCGTTGGTGAACTCGCCCCTGACGGCCTCCATCACACCCTCGGCGCCGTCTCGGATTCCGCCGGCGTAGTCGCCCTCCTTGAAGCGCGGGATCATCTTGCGGTTCACTATCCGATAGCAAACGGCGTCGGGCAAAGCGCCCTCGAGCCCGTAGCCAGAGGCGATAAAGGCCTCTCCGTCGGAGCTTTCGGTCTTTGGCTTTACGATGATCACGACGCCGTTGTCCTTGCCCTTGCGCCCCACCCCCCACTTGTCGCCCAACTGCTCGGCGAACATGGCGACGGGCTCGCCGCCGAGGTCGGCTATAGTGACGACGGTTATCTGCGTGGAAGTCTGGCGGTCGAATTCGACGAGCTTGCGCTCCAAGGCGTCGGCGTCGGCCGCCGGGAGCAGCCCCGCGAAGTCGTTGACGAGGCGCAGGGGCACGGGGGAGTCGGGGATTTGCGCGCTGGCGGAAATGGCGCAAGCCACCGCGGCTATGGCCAAGGCAGCCAACCGCGTCAGCTTGTCGAGGGGTCTGATTGTCATTCTCTTATGGTGGTGGGGGATGTCTTGATGTGTCGTAATGTGTGCGCGTGCGCTTGAAGCCCGTCAGCTGGAGAAGGAGACCTCGTCGTCCAACTCGTTGACGTCGTCGTCCTGGTGCGGGAAGTACTCCCTGAGCTTTTCTCCGCAAAGGCGGATGGAGTCGCACAGGCCTCCGATGGGGTCGCCATTGGCGAAAGAGTCTGTTATCGCGGCCACGATGTCGTCCCAGAAGCCTTGCCCGACGATGTCGTTGATGCCCTTATCGCCAATGACGGCGAAACGCCGGTCTTTGGTGGCGAAGAAGAAGAGGACCCCGTTGCGGAGCTTGGTATTCTGCATTCCGAGGGTGTTGAAGGCCTCGACGGCTGAATCGAGCACGTTCTCCTTAGAGCGGCGAGCCACATGGACGTGGATCTCGCCGCTTGTCTGGGATTCAGCCTCTGCGATGGCCCGCGCGATTCGCGCGCACGCCTGCTTGTCGAAAATCTTGTCTGCCATTTCGTATGTCAGAACTCCACTTTTGGGGCCTTCTGGCTGCCTTCCTCGGCCTTGAAATATGGTTTAGTCTCGAAGCTGAACATACTGGCAATGAGGTTGTTGGGAAACTTGCGGATGTAGGTGTTGTAGTCCTTGGCGGCCTCGTTGAACTTGTTGCGCTCCGTCGTGATGCCGTTCTCGGTCGACTCGAGCTGTTTTTGGAGTTGGATGAAGTTCTCGTTGGCCTTGAGGTCGGGATATGCCTCCTTGACGGCCATGAGCCTGCTGAGGGCGGAGCTCAGCTCGCCTTGCGCCTTCTGGAACTGGGCGAGCGACTGCTCGTTGAGCTTGCTGGCGTCGATGTTGATGGACGTTGCTTTGGAACGGGCCTCGATTACGGCCGTGATGGTTGACGACTCGTGGGCGGCATAGCCTTTGACGGTGGACACGAGGTTGGGAATCAGGTCAGCGCGGCGCTGGTAAACGTTCTCGACTTGCGCCCACTGGGCGTCTACGTTTTCTTGCTTGGAGACCATGTCGTTGTAGCCGCAGCTGGAGAGTGAAAGCGCGCCCAGGGCGGCGACGATGAGCATTTTGAAAGATTTCATTGTGATTGGGTTTGAGGATTTTTTGTCAAAAATAATACCTTGGTCGAACATAAAGGTAACGAAAAAGAGGGTCGAATGGCTAAATTCGACGTCCAAAAGAGCAGAAATAATGAAACGCATAGGGTTGATTTCGGACACGCACGGCTATCTCGACCCCCGTGTGGTGGAATTCCTGAGAGGTGTCGACGAGGTGTGGCACGCCGGCGACATTGGGTCGATCGACGTGCTGGAACGCCTACGCGCCCAATGGCCGTTGCGCGCAGTATGGGGCAACGCCGACGGGCATGACATCCGCTCGGCGGTAGACCCCCGGCCGCGTTTCGTATTCAACGCCGACGGGCATCGCGACGAGCAGGCCGAGGAGGCGAAGCTGGGCATATTGCGTTTCACGGTCGAGGGCGTGAGTGTCTTGATGACCCATATAGGCGGCTATCCGGGCCATTACGCCGCCAAGGTCGGCGCTGTGATGCGCAGGGAGCCGCCCCGCCTGATGGTGGCCGGGCATAGCCACATCTTGCGCGTCGTCTACGACAAACGTTTCGACTGCCTTCACCTCAACCCCGGGGCCTGTGGGCACTACGGGATTCATGGCGTTCGGACGGCATTGCGGTTCGTCATCGACGGCGCGGAAATCCGCGACATGGAGATATGGGAGGCGGTGTAGCCTCCGGGAACCGATACGTGCGTAAAGGCCAATAAAATTCCCTCATATTAAAGTCCGAACAGTGCGAAACGCCTACTTTCGCACCGGCTGTCTCCTTAACGGCTACGCCAAAGACTATGAAAATCAGATTAGAAGAGCCTAAAGACTACCGCCAAGCGGAAGGGTTGACCCGCGAGGCGTTTTGGAACGTCTACCGTCCCGGCGGCGTGGAGCACTACGTATTGAACCAATACCGCTCGAATCCGGCATTCATTCCCGAGCTGGACTTCGTCATGGAAGAAGACGGGAAGCTGATTGGCCACGTGATGTTCTCAAAGGCCGAGATCGTCAGGGACGACGGCACGATATTGCCCGCCTGGACATTTGGCCCGATAAGCATTCACCCCGACTACAAACGTAAGGGATACGGAATCAAGCTGCTCACCCACGCTTTGGCCCGCGCCAAAGAGTTGGGCGTAGGGGTGGTCTGCATGGAGGGAAACATAGAGTTCTACAAGCACGCGGGCTTTGTAGTGGCCAGCTCGATAGGAATCCACTATCACGACGAGCCCAGGGAGAGCGAAGTGCCGTACTTTCTGGCTCAAGAACTCGTGAGCGGCTATCTGGGCGGCAAGGAAGGCACGTACGCCCCACCGTCGGGCTACCTCGTGGCGGATGCCGCACCCGAGGCCTTCGAGGCGTACGAGGCCACGTTCCCCAAAAAGAAGAAAGAGTTCGCCGAGGGGCAGCTCCCCCTCTTCTGCCAAAGCTGCGGAATGCCCCTCACGAGCGACGAGACGTGCGGGACAAAGTCAGACGGCTCAATAAGTTACGATTATTGCCGCTATTGCTATTCGGGAGGCAAGTTTACGGCAGACGTGACGATGGACCAGATGATCGACTTTTGCGCCCAATTCGTCGACGAGGTGAATAAGCACTTCCCTAAGCCGATGACGCAAGAGGCGTATAAAGAGATGATGCGCCACTTCTTCCCAAGGCTTAAGAGGTGGAGGAGTTAGCCCACGGTAAGGAATAAGTTTCTGTTAGATAGTTGAGCGCGGGAGTCGCCCCAGTCATGCCTGTGGGTGGCTCCCACTTTGGTCTTTAGGGAGGAAGGACAAGATTCAACGTTTGACAGACCAGCTATTGAGAAGCATAGGCATCAACCTGACTTCCAAGAAATATGACAGCATCACATTCAAAGGGACGGCCAAGACGGAATCTTCATGAAGAGGTTTAGTGTCAGGTCCGTCACGTTTATTTCTAAGTTCGCAGTGTTTGCTCCATATTCTTTTAGCATTTACATTTTTCAAATACCCGTCCTCAATATCGTCATGAGCTTTGTCGGCAACGTTTGGCTGGCTTCCGGCAAGAGGAGTCACTAAAGCCATAGAAAAATGCCCCATTTCCAAGTAAGGGTGCACTCCTATTGAAGCGCCCTCATGCCCTC